>JAFTZF010000007.1 GCA_017464645.1 Lachnospiraceae bacterium
CACCAGAGTTACGTCCGGGTGCAGCTGCAGGATGGAAGCGGGTACTTCCGGGGTGATGGGGCCCTGGAAGGATTTGACCAGGATGTCGGCCTTGTCGGCGCCGCTGACTACCATGAGGATCTTGCGGGCGTCCATGATGTTCTTGATGCCCATGGTGTAAGCCTGGCGGGGAACATCGTCAGCCTTCTCAAAGAAGCGCTTGTTGGCCTCGATGGTCAGCTCGGTCAAGTCTACGCAGTGGGTTTCCGGCTCGAATGCGGGGCCGGGCTCGTTGAAGCCGATGTGGCCGTCGTGGCCGATGCCCAGCAGCTGCAGGTCGATGCCGCCCATGCTGCGGATGATTGCGTTGTAAGCGTCGCAGGTCTTTTGGCTGTCAGCCTCAGCACCGTTAGGTACGTGGGTATTTGCCATATCGATATTGATACCGGAAAACAGGTTCTCGTTCATGAAGTAGCGGTAGCTCTGGGGATGATCCGGGGTCAGACCCTTGTATTCGTCCAGATTTACGGTCTTTACCTGAGAAAAGTCCAGGTCGCCCTTCTTACAGCCATCTACCAGCAGCTGGTAAGCACCCACCGGAGTGGAGCCGGTTGCCAGACCCAGCACGCAGTCGGGCTTTAAAACTACCTGAGCAGCCATGATCTGGGCTGCGATCTTACTCATCTCGGCATAGTCTTTTGCTTTATAAATTTTCATTATCATATTCCTCCCATATATGCAGAGGGCTTTCCCTCTGCTGTCTGTTTCAATTATACTGCAAGAAAAAGCAAATGAAAAGTATTTTGTTAAAAAAATCCTTTTGAAGGAATCGCCAACAGATTTTTCGGAAATCATTGAGAAATCCGCATGTTTGTAGTATGATAAGGGTATCCGAGGAGTAAGGAGGATTGTATATGGCAATTTTAGTAACAGGCGGAGCCGGTTATATCGGCAGCCATACTTGTGTTGAACTTTTGAACGAGGGCTACGATGTGGTAGTCATGGATAATTTATATAATTCCAGCAGGAAGGCGCTGGAGCGGGTAGAGCAGATCACCGGGAAAAAGGTGACCTTTTATGAGGTGGATATGCTGGATGCGGACGGAGTGGAGAAGATTTTTCAGAAGGAAAAAATCGAGTCCGTCATTCATTTTGCAGGACTGAAGGCAGTGGGCGAGTCTGTGGCGAAGCCCATTGAGTATTATCACAACAATATTACAGGTACACTGGTTCTGTGCGATGTCATGCGAAAATACGGGGTGAAGGATATTGTATTCAGTTCTTCTGCCACCGTTTACGGAGACCCGGCTTTTATACCCATTACCGAGGAGTGCCCCAAGGGCAAGATCACCAATCCCTACGGCCAGACCAAGGGTATGCTGGAGCAGGTGCTCACAGACATCCACGTGTCTGACCCTCAGTGGAATGTGATCCTGCTGCGTTATTTCAATCCCATCGGTGCTCATAAGAGCGGCCTTATCGGGGAGGATCCAAAGGGGATTCCCAACAACCTGCTGCCCTATGTGGCCCAGGTGGCCGTAGGCAAGCTGGAGTGCATCGGTGTTTTCGGAAATGACTATGATACTCCCGATGGAACCGGTGTGAGAGACTATATCCATGTGGTGGACCTGGCCAGGGGCCATGTAAAAGCCATTGAAAAACTCCGGGAGAAGCGTGGTGTGCTGGTGTACAATCTGGGCACAGGCAAGGGCTACAGTGTGCTGGAGGTAGTGAAGGCCTTTGGCAAGGCCTGCGGAAAGGAACTGCCTTATGTGATCAAGGACCGCAGACCGGGAGATATAGCCCAGTGCTACGCAGACCCCTCCAGGGCCAAAGCGGAGCTTGGCTGGGAGGCTCAGTACGGCATCGAAGAAATGTGCGAGGACGCCTGGAGATGGCAGAGCGGCAATCCTGACGGATATGCGGAATGATCGGCTTTATCCGTGCATAAAGCAGGAAAAGATTGGAACACTAATCCTGAATCAAATTTTAGGAGGCGTGTAAAGCATGGTAGATTTCAAAAACAGTGAAACCAAAGACAATTTAATGCGGGCCTTCGCCGGAGAGAGCCAGGCCCGCAATCGTTATACTTTTGCAGCCAGGGAAGCGCGCAGGCAGAAACAGCCGGTGCTGGAGGCTGTGTTTTTATTTACGGCAGACCAGGAGCGGGCCCATGCCCAGATATTCTACAATCATTTGAAGGGATTGTCCGGGGAAAATCTGCAGGTGAACGGAACCTATCCGGTGGAGGTTTACGACGACCTGGCAAAGCTGCTCCGCTGTGCCCAGCACAATGAATATGAGGAGTTTGACCCGGTGTATGAGGCCTTTGGAAAGAAGGCAGAGGAAGAGGGCTTCATGGCAGTTGCCCAGTCCTTTTATACCATTGCCCGGATCGAAAAACTCCATGGAGACCGCTTTGGTCAATATGCCCAGTGGTTGGAAGAGGGGCAGCTGCACAAAGCCCAGGTGCAGACAGGCTGGATGTGTCTGAACTGCGGCCATGTCCACTATGGCCCCCAAGCCCCGAAAACCTGCCCTGTTTGCTATGAGGAGCAGGGATATTTCATTCGCCTGGGGCTGGTACCGTATACAGAATTACAGATGGTTGATTAAGAAGATGACCGGTCATGGTACTCCGTGGCCGGTCAAATTTTTGTGAAAAATGCCTGGGCTAAATTTCTTGACAGGGAAATGGGGGCAGGGTATAATCCAGAATACAAAGAAGGAAGCAACCCCGTTTCGTGGTGGGAGAGTTCTTTGTTCCGGGCGTTCGCCCAAAGTTTTCAAAAGGATGATAATCAAATAGATGATGCATTTGGAAGGAGGGAATTTTTGCTCCAAATAGGTTCTGTCATTGACGGAAAGTACAAGATTTTAAATGTCATAGGCAGGGGAGGTATGAGTACCGTGTACCTGGCTATCAATGAGCGGGCCAATAAACCCTGGGCTGTAAAGGAGGTCCAAAGAAGGGATTTTCGGGAACTACAGGTGGACAAAAAAGAAATTGAGATGATGAAAAAGCTCAGGCATCCGGGTCTTCCCGCTATTGTGGATGTGATTGAGGAGCGGGATGCGCTGCTCATTGTGATGGACTATGTGGAAGGGCGCTCGCTGGAGGATTTGCTGGAGGAATACGGGGCTCAGCCGGAGGAACGGGTCCTGGCCTGGGCAAAGCAGCTGTGCGATGTGCTGGACTACCTTCACAGGCAGAGTCCACCCATCATTTACCGGGATATGAAGCCGGCCAATGTGATGCTGAAGCCCGATGGAACGGTGACACTCATTGATTTTGGTGCGGCTCGGGAATACAGGGAAGAGCGAGGAAAGGACACAGTCTGCCTGGGCACCCGGGGCTACGCGGCGCCGGAGCAGTATGAGCTGGCGGGGCAGAGCGATATGCGGACGGATATTTACTGCCTGGGAGTGACTCTGTTTCAGCTGCTGACAGGCGAGAGTCCTCATCAGCTGCGGCCCGTTCGGGAGTGTGATCCGGGTCTTTCCGCGGGTCTGGAGGCTGTTTTGGAAAAGTGTACCCGGGTGAAAAAAGAGGAACGTTACCGCTCCTGCAGAGAGCTTTCCTATGCGCTGGCCCACTATTGGGAGCAGGATGCGGCCTATGTAAAGCGCCAGAAAAATAAGCTGCTGACGTTTCTGACGCCCATGTGGGCGGCTGTGCTGTTGGGACTGCTGGCCGGGATCTTTAAAGGGCTGGAAAGGCAGACTCAGAAAAATACCTACGAGGCCTATCTGCTGGCGGCGGGAAATGCGGCCACCAAGGAAGAAGAACTGGACAATTATCAAAAGGCAATTTCACTGAATCCCTACGAAGAGGAGGCCTATCTGGGGCTGCTGCAAAACGGCTTTCTGGATGATGAGGTACTGACCCGGGAGGAAAGCGAAGCGCTGCGGGCGGTGCTCATCCAATACGGGGACAGAGCTGTGACCAACGAGACTGCATTTCGAAAGAATGAGGAAGGTTATGCCGGCTTTGCCTATCAGGCAGGGATTGCATACTTTTATAAATTTGAGGAAAAGGAAAACAAGAAAAAGGCCCGGGGATATTTTGAGGTCGCAGCGGCTTCGGAAGATCTGGAGGAGCAGCAGGTGCGAAGGGCCCGGTGCTTATTTGTGATTTCAGACTATTATTCCAAGATCGGCCTGTCGGATGCGGCAGGTGATTTTACAGTCACTTATGAAACTTACTGGGAGGATCTGGTGGAAGCGTCCGCTGGCAATCTAGTGGAGGCGGATAACGAGCGGACAGCCCTGGTCATGTACGAAGAACTAATAAGTCAGATGGTGTCCCGGGCGGCGGAGTTCCAAAAGGCGGGAGTGAGCCGGGAGGAAATGCTGTCACAGCTGGAAGGGGTAAAAAAGCACCTGGAAACGGATTTTCAAAATCTGCCGGAGGGAAGCAGGGAGACTATTCTGACGGAAATCCGGGAATTGGAGGACTTTATTCGGACGGCAGAGCGCACCATCGCATCGGCCTATGGGCAGGAGAAAGAGGGGCATTAGCATCACAGAAAAAATGAATCTTTATCATAATCTGAGCCGGATTTGTCTGGCCGGGGCAGGCGTCTTTCTGCTGGCAGCAACAGTTTTGTTCGTGAAACTTGGCATTTGGTCGGTGGTTGGATTTTTTGTCAGAAAATACAAAGGAGGACATAGGATGAAGGGACGCGGGAAGAAAAGTCAGGCGAGGAAACGGCGGGCGCCGGGAAGAAGCATGAGGCTGCTGGCGCTGATTTTGATGCTGGCTCTGATAGGAAATCAGCAATTGTATCTGCTGGCAGAGAAGGCGGAGACAGAGGAAAGCTTGCCGGAAACGGTTCCTGATGCAAAGGAGTATGACTTTAAAATTACTTACAATGAGGCGGTGCGGCTGGTAAAGGACGGAGAGGATCATCCTACAGAGAAGCTGCCTATGGAGGGATACACGGCCTATTACGGAACGGAGATCGTGGCGACGATTGCTGTAAAAGAGGTTGCCATAGAGGAAGAGGAGGAGGCAGATGCAGAGGAAAAAGTGGACGAGGGGGAAAATCCGGACGTGGGGGAAGAGAAGCCCTGGTTGGCAGATTTTGTTCTTACCCTGGAGACTATGGATTCTGATGGGGAAACAGCCACCACGGACGTTACAGCGCAGATAAACTGGGAAGATGCTGCGGAGGCGGAGTATGTGGGGATATACACGATTGCCGCGGAGGGAAGTTATGTTCTGACAGCAACTCTTGGAGAAGAGGTTTACATAAGCCCTACACTGGTGCTGGACACAACTGCTCCCAAACTGAACTTTTCCTACAAGGCGGCAGTAAAGACGGAACAGGAAGACGAGACTGTGCCGGTTCCTGTCAGTACAGATACCGATACCGGCAGAAAGTATTTCAACGAGGATATCATTCTGGAACTTACGCTGGAGGATGAAAACCTGCGGGTGAAAGAACTGCAGGAATCCATTCTTTCCGGTCTTAAGACGGTGGACAGCCGGGAAGTCCGCGTGGAAAATACCGCGGCAGAAACAGCGGTGGCCGGGTGGGAAGCAACTCGCATTTCTCAGGGGATACTTACTCTGGAGATCCCGCTGACAACCGAGGCCAACTATGCGATTCCACTGGCCTATACGGATTTGGCAGGAAATGCTGAGCCGGGAATGCATATGGAGCTGGTAACGGTGGATCAGACGGCGCCTGTTCTAACGCTCCGAAGCGAGACGGCCTCGGGCGTTCCGGTGCAGGCTGTCCGTTATCAGGATGATGGATTTTGGTTCGCGGATGAGGAGATGACAGTCACGGTTATGGCGGAGGATGCGACCACAGATGTGCAGGGTGTAAATGTGATTGTGACGGATGAGACGGGAGAAGAGCATGTTTTTCCATGCCGGGAGTCGGAGCAGAAACCTGATGCTTCCCTGCAGATATTTTTTGTGGAAATCCCGCCGGAGATTGAGGCGGAGGATTTTAAGGGAACGATTTGGGTACGGGCAAAGGACCGATGCACCAATGAGGCGCAGTTGACCCGAGGCGTTGTGGTGGAGAGTGCACAGACCCATGAGGAAGCAGGAAGCGCGGTGCTCATTACAGAGACTGCCCCGAGCCGGACTGTTGCCGGAGTGAATTATTACAATACGGATATTGCTTTGAAGCTGATTTTGGAGGACAGCTATTCCGGGCTGAAAAATTGCAGCTATCAGGTGGGAAGCGGGCAGATGCAGCAAATTGATCATGCAAAGGAGGCGGGGCTGGGTTTTGAAGGAGAGCCTTCCCGGGAAATCACCTGGCGGTATGAAGAGGAACTGGTACTGCAGGCTGCGGCAAATGACCAAAATGATGTAAAGGTCTGGGCGGGTTTCACGGACAATGCGGGCCATGGTGAAAAGGTGGAAGCATCCTACAATGTGGATGTTACGGCGCCGGAAATCACGGTGGAGTATGATTTGAATGAACCTGCCAACGGAAGCTATTACAAAGATGTCCGCACAGCCACGGTAACCATTCGGGAGCGGAATTTTGATGAGCAGGATGTGGAGTTTTCTGTTACCAATACGGAAGGGATTTTGCCTTCAGTCAGCGGCTGGAGCAGGAGCGGAGGCGGAAATGATACGCTGTACAGTTGTACGGTGACCTTTTATGGAGACGGAGATTACACCTTTACGGTGGATTTTCAGGACATGGCCGGCAACCGGGCAGACTATGGCAGGGTAGATGTGTTTACGGTGGATCGGACACAGCCGCAGGTGACGGTGACCTATGACAATATGGAAGGCAAAAACAGCTGCTATTATGCCGGGAACCGGATTGCAGTAATTGATATTGATGAACACAATTTTGACAGCGGGCTGATTGATGTGATTCTGACGGTAGAGAATAGTGAAGCGGAAGTACCGCAGGTACTGGGGTGGACACAAAATGGAGACCATCACACCGCCCGAATTCATTTCCGGGAAGACGGAGCATACACCCTGGCCATTGAAGGGGTGGATTTGGCGGAAAACCAGCTGCCGGGGTATGGACGCGACTATTTTGTAATAGATCAGACAGCACCGGAGCTGAAAATCTTTAATATTGGGAATCATTCTGCAAATAGCGGAGAGGTTCGGCCGGGTGTATGGTGTTTTGACAGGAACTATGCACCTGAGAGTGTGGAGATTTCCTTGAGCGGATATAAAAACGGTGTCCGGGAAATAAAGGGAAAAACCGTCCGGACCGGGAATGGACTGGAAATAAAGCTGGAGGATTTTGCGTATGTGGCGGAAGAGGATGACTTGTATACTCTGGAGGCGTCGGCTGGCGATTTGGCCGGAAACAGCAGCCGGGTAAGCGTAGTGTTTTCCGTAAATCGATTCGGCTCGGTCTATACCTTTGATGAAAAGACGGAGGCGCTGGTGGGAGAGCGGGGCGAGTATTATGTCAATCAGGGCCGGGAGTTGGTGGTGATTGAGACAAATGTGGACACGGTGGAGTTTCAGGAAATCACCTGCAACCTGAATGGTAAGCTGCGGACCTTGCGGGAAGGAGTGGATTATACAGTGGACCGGAGCGGCTCAGAAGCCGGCTGGAAGCAGTATATCTATCGAGTAGATGAGGGGAATTTTGAAGAGGAGGGGCTTTATCTGGTGACTTTTTATTCCAGGGACAGAGCCAGCAACGAGTCGGATAACTCGGCCAAAGGGAAACGGATAGAATTTGTAGTGGATAAAACCAGTCCCAGCATTGTTATTTCCGGTGTGGATCATGAGGAGCAGTATCGGGAGAGCAGCCGGCAGATTACTTTGGATGTGGAGGACAATGTGTGCCTGGCCGGAGTAAAGGTGGTGCTGAATGGAGTTGAGACTATCTACGAGGCGGCAGAGGCACAAGGGTCGGATGGAAGGCTTACATTTCGTGTAGAAGGGGCCAATCAGTGGCAGGAACTGATGGTCACCGCATATGACGAGGCCGGAAATGAACAGAACAGCCAGACCATTCGCTTTTTGATCACGCCCAATCTTCTGGCACAGTTCTTTATGAACCGGGATTTGGTGGGAAGTGTATTGGGAATTACACTGGGAGTTTTGCAGATAGCGGGCGTGATTTGGTTGTGGAGAACCCGGAAAAAAGAAAGAAAAAATTAAGAATCCTCACAGAATTTTCATAATCTTCGTATTGCTTTATCTTCAAGATGAAACTATAATAGTAGTGTTATCTTGGGGACAGTTTCAGGTCACCCGTGAGGAGGATAAGTATGGAAGATAATAAAAATCAAAACCGCCAGGAAAATGAAGGCGGTGAAAATAAAGCCCCAAAAAACAGACAGTCAATTCTGATTTTTCTGATTTTGATGATGGTGGGAATGCTGGTCATGAGTTCTGTGAAAGGATTATTGGGCAGCTCCAACAGCGAAGAAATCACTTATGATGAATTTGTTCAGATGCTGGAAGAGGACAAGGTAGAGAAGGTAGAAGTGACTTCCAGCCGCATTACGATCACTCCGAAAGAGTCAGAAGAATTACCTGCGAAGTTTACTTATTATACGGGATATTTTCCCGACTATGATCTGCAGGCCCGTTTGGAAGAGGCCGGTGTAGAGTACACCAAACCCATAGAGAACGGCGTTACCGCATTCCTTATGGAAAGCGGCTTTGTTTTGATAACGGTTGTTCTGATGGTAGTGATGTTCAACTTCATTATACGAAGATCGGGTGCCGGCGGCATCATGGGTGTGGGTAAGAGCAAGGCCCGGGTCTATATGGACAGAGAAACCGGTGTTTCCTTTAAGGATGTAGCCGGTGAAGAGGAAGCCAAGGAGTCTTTGCAGGAGGTAGTGGATTTCCTTCATAATCCCGGCAAGTATACCGCTATTGGAGCAAAGCTGCCCAAGGGTGTACTTCTGGTGGGACCTCCGGGTACAGGTAAGACTCTGCTGGCAAAGGCAGTGGCAGGCGAGGCAAATGTACCCTTCTTCTCCCTGTCCGGCTCTGATTTTGTAGAGATGTTTGTGGGTGTGGGAGCGTCCCGTGTCCGAGACCTGTTTGAAGAAGCGAAGAAAAATGCGCCCTGTATTATCTTTATCGATGAGATTGATGCCATCGGAAAGAGCCGTGACAACCGCTTTGGCGGCAATGATGAGCGGGAGCAGACCCTGAATCAGCTGCTGGCTGAGATGGATGGTTTTGACAGCTCCAAGGCTTGTCTGGTACTGGGAGCCACTAACCGTCCGGAGGTATTGGACCAGGCTTTATTGCGTCCGGGCCGTTTCGACCGCCGCGTTATCGTAGATAAGCCGGATCTGAAGGGGCGCGTGGATATCCTGAAGGTACATGCAAAGAACGTATCCCTGGATGAGACCGTAGATCTGGATGCTATCGCGCTGGCTACCAGCGGAGCGGTAGGCTCCGATTTGGCAAATATGATCAATGAGTCTGCCATTCTGGCAGTAAAGAACGGCCGCAAGGCAGTGTCACAGAAGGACCTGTTTGAAGCGGTGGAAGTTGTCCTGGTTGGTAAGGAAAAGAAGGACCGGATCCTCGGAAAAGAGGAGCGCCGGATCGTATCCTATCACGAGGTAGGCCATGCGCTGATAAGTGCCCTGCAAAAGGATTCCGAGCCGGTACAGAAGATTACCATCGTACCCCGTACCATGGGGGCGCTGGGCTATGTGATGCAGGTGCCGGAGGAGGAGAAATACCTCAATACCAAGAAAGAAATTGAAGCTATGCTGGTGGGCTTTTTAGCGGGCCGCGCAGCAGAGGAAATTGTATTTGATACGGTTACCACAGGAGCAGCCAATGATATTGAGCAAGCCACCCGTATTGCCCGGGCTATGGTAACCCAGTACGGTATGTCAGAGAAATTCGGACTCATGGGCCTGGCAGTCAATGAAAACGAATATTTGTCCAACCGGGTAGTTCTCAATTGCGGCGAGGCCACTGCGGCAGAGATTGATCAGGAAGTGATGCGGATCCTGAAGGAATCCTATGAGGAAGCCAAGCGCCTGCTTTTGGAGAACCGGGATGTACTGGATCAGATTGCGGAGTATCTGATTGAGAAAGAGACCATCACCGGTAAGGAATTCATGAGGATTTTCAGGAAAGCCAAGGGGATTCCTGAGTCGGAGGAAGGTCAGAAGGAGGAATCCGGCCGCGTGAAGGAAAAAGCGGCAGAGGTATCTGCAGAGACACCCGCGGGAGAAACCGAAAAGAACCGCCAGTCAGATGAAAATTGATTTGTTACACAACAGATAAAGAACAGAGGTCAGGATATGAGAATATTCTGGCCTCTATTTTTCTTCTGCGCTCTTCACTTTTGGATTTGAAACTGTTAGAATAAAAGTATCCAAGCACAGGAAGGATTTTTAATCATGTTTGATATTGAGGAAGAATTAAAAAAACTGCCGGCCAAGCCCGGTGTTTATCTCATGCATGACGAAAAAGACGCGATCATATATGTGGGAAAGGCCATTTCCCTGAAGAACCGGGTGCGGCAGTATTTTCAGTCCAGCCGGAATAAAGGTGTGAAGATCGAGCAGATGGTGACCCATATTGCCCGGTTTGAATATATTGTGACGGACTCGGAGCTGGAGGCGCTGGTGCTGGAGTGCAACCTCATCAAGGAGCACCGGCCCAAGTACAACACCATGCTCATGGATGACAAGACCTATCCTTATATCAAGGTAACGGTGGGCGAGGACTATCCCCGGGTGCTGTTTTCCAGACAGCTGAAGAAGGATAAGAGCCGCTATTTTGGACCCTATACCAGTGCGGGAGCGGTGAAGGATACTATTGATCTGATCCATAAGCTGTATCAGATCCGCACCTGCAATCGGAACCTGCCCAAGGATATTGGAAAGGACCGGCCCTGCCTCAACTATCACATCAAGCAGTGCTGCGCACCCTGTCAGGGTTATATTTCCAAGGAGGAGTACGGGGAGAATATAAAAAAGGCCCTGGATTTTCTGGGAGGAAATTATGCCCCGCTGATCCGGGAGCTGGAGGCCAAAATGAAAGAGGCCTCCGACAATATGGATTTTGAGCATGCCATTGAGTATCGGGATCTGCTGAATAGTGTGAAGCAGATCGCCCAGAAGCAGAAGATTACCAACAGCGATCTGGAGGACAAGGATATTCTGGCGCTGGCCAGCGAAGGAGAAGATGCAGTGGTGCAGGTGTTCTTTGTGCGGGATGGCAGGCTCATTGGCCGGGACCATTTCTGTCTGCACATTTCTGAGAACGAGCCGGCGGGAGAAATTCTCAACAGCTTTATCAAGCAGTTCTATGCGGGGACGCCTTTTATTCCCCGGGAACTGATGATTCAGGAAGAAATCGAGGATGCGCGGCTGGTGGAAGAGTGGCTCAGCCAGCGAAAAGGCCAGCGGGTCCACATTCGGGTGCCCAAGATCGGCAGCAAGGAGAAACTGGTGGAGCTGGCAAGGAAGAATGCAGCCATGGTGCTGAGCCAGGACAAGGAGCGAATCAAACGGGAGGAAGGCCGCACCATCGGGGCCATGAAAGAGATCGCAGGTCTTTTGGGGCTGTCGGATGTGGTTCGTGTGGAGGCCTTTGATATTTCCAATATCAGCGGATTTGAGTCGGTAGGTTCCATGGTGGTGTACGAGCGGGGCAAGCCCAAACGCAGTGATTACCGCAAGTTTAAAATACGTTCCGTGAAAGGGCCGGACGACTACGCCAGCATGGCAGAGGTTCTGACCAGACGCTTTGAACATGGTATGGAAGAACAGCAGGAGCTGCGGGAGAAGGCGCTGCCGGGCGAGCTGGGCAGCTTTACAAAGTTCCCGGATTTGATCATGATGGACGGTGGCAAGGGTCAGGTGAATGTAGCCCTGCAGGTGCTCGAGAAACTGGGCCTGTCAATCCCCGTGTGCGGTATGGTCAAAGATGATAACCATCGGACCCGGGGGCTGTATTTCCAAAATGAAGAGATCCCCATTGAACGGGGCTCGGAAGGCTTCCGGCTGATTACCCGAATTCAGGATGAGGCCCATCGGTTTGCCATTGAGTATCACCGGTCCCTGCGCAGTAAAGAACAGGTGCATTCCATTCTGGATGATATTGAGGGCATCGGCCCGGCCCGCAGAAAGGCCCTTATGAAGTATTTTCAGTCTCTGGAGGCCATTCGGGAGGCGGACGTGGAGACCCTTTCGGCAGTGCCTTCCATGAACCGGCTGGCGGCGGAGAAGGTCTTTGCCTTTTTCCATGAGAATGTTGCAAGTACAAAAGAGGTTTGATACAATAGAAAAAATAAGGAAATCTGAGGGGAGAAGCTATGGCGAAAGAATATTTTGTTAATATGACAAAATTAGTAGAAAAATTGAAATTAAAGAATCTGACACCGGACATTGACCTGAGCAATTACAAGGTTGTCACGCCGGAGATCAACCGTCCGGCTTTGCAGCTGACCGGATATTTTGACCATTTTGCATCCGAGCGGGCACAGATCGTAGGATACGTAGAGTATACTTATCTGCAGAGCCGCACTCGGGAGGAAAAATATCCCATCTATGAAAGATTCTTTTCCAGCAATATCCCCTGTGTGATCTATACCAGTCTCACAGAGCCGGAGGAGGATGCTCTGGCGCTGGCCAATAAATATCAGGTGCCGGTGCTTTCTACTGAGAGGACCACGTCTTCCTTCATGGCAGAGATCATCCGTTGGCTGGGCGTGGAACTGGCTCCCCGGATTTCCATCCACGGCGTGCTGGTGGACGTGTATGGCGAAGGTGTTCTGATCATGGGTGAGAGCGGCATTGGTAAGAGTGAGGCGGCGCTGGAGCTGATCAAGCGCGGCCACCGTCTGGTGACAGATGATGTGGTGGAAATCAGCAAGGTCAGCGATGACACCCTGGTGGGACGATCTCCGGAGATCACCAAGCACTTTATTGAGCTGCGGGGCATTGGCATCGTGGATGTAAAGACCCTGTTTGGTGTAGAGTGTGTAAAGGAAACTCAGCAGATTGACATGGTTATTAAGCTGGAGGACTGGGACCGGGAGAAGAAATACGACCGCCTGGGCCTGGAGGAGGAGTATACCGAATTTCTGGGCAATAAGGTAGTGTGTCATTCGCTGCCCATTCGTCCGGGCCGAAACCTGGCCATTATCGTGGAGTCCGCAGCTGTTAACCACAGACAGAAGAAGATGGGGTACAATGCGGCTCAGGAGCTGTACCGCCGGGTGCAGGCCAGCATGACAAAGAGTGAAAAATAGAGAGAGGAGTCAGGATAGAATGAATCAGTACTGTATTGGTGTAGACGTAGGTGGAACTACAGTAAAGATGGGGCTTTTTAGAGAAAACGGAGAGCTGCTGGAGAAGTGGGAGATCGTGACCCGCACGGAAAATGGCGGGGAAGGCATTCTGCCGGATATTGCGGCATCCATTCAGGAAAAGCTGGAGGCCCGTAAGATAGATAAGTCAGAGGTGCTGGGGATCGGTATCGGAGTACCGGGACCTATCAACGGGCAGGGAACTGTGCCTCATACCGCGAATCTGGGATGGGGCTATAAAGAGGTGACCCGGGAGCTGACAGAGCTGACCGGCATTCCTTCCAAAGGGGGCAATGATGCCAATGTGGCAGCTCTTGGAGAAATGTGGAAGGGCGGAGCTGAGGGCTTTCAGAATGTCATCATGCTGACTCTGGGAACCGGTGTCGGTGGCGGTATCATTATCGATGGAAAGATCCTGACAGGAGCCAATGGTGCAGCCGGCGAAGTAGGCCATACCCATGTGGATGACAATATCAGTGGCCGCTGCGGCTGCGGAAACCAGGGCTGTTTGGAGCAGGTGGCTTCTGCCACAGGCATCGTAAAGCTGGCCAGGGAAGCTCTGGAGGCAAGCCGGGAGCCGTCCCTGCTGCGGGAAGGGGAGGTTTCCGCCAAAGCAGTGTGGGATGCAGTAAAGGCAGGAGACAGCCTGGCCATTCAGGTGGCGGAGCGATTCGGCTGCTATCTTGGCAAGACAGTTGCGATGTTTACCGCAGTGCTGGATCCGGAGGTCATCGTGATCGGCGGCGGTGTGTCAAAAGCAGGCCCCATTTTACTGGAGTATATTGGTAAATATTATGTAAACTATTGCTACAAGGCCACCCGGGATGTGAAGTTTGTACTGGCTACCCTGGGCAATGACGCAGGCATCTATGGCTGTGCCAAGCTGGTGCTGGATTAGGCTTATGAAAGGCCGGCTCTGGACAATGGGGCTGAAATTACCAGAAATTGTGAGCCCTGACAGCATTGACTTTTGGCCGGCGCGGAGATAGAATAAATGTAACGAAAGAAAAAAGAGTACGGATTTACAAAAGAGAAGCTGTCCTTTGGACAGAGTAACAGAGAAGTGGTCAGCCAAAATGGTTGACCACTTTTTACTGTTTCGGTACAATGAGAAAAAAGGAGGGATTTACCAATGAAAAAGAAATGGATCTGGATGTTGCTCTGTATAATACTTACCTTTACTGCCTGCGGTCAGGTTCATGAATTGCCAAAGGAGGAACAGAACAAGACGGAAGAGATGGATCCCTTGATGATGGATTATTTGGAGGGACTGGAGCTGTTGGCATCTCCCGTGCGGGAATATGGTGAGAGTACCGGTTATTTGCTGATGGAGGAAGACCTGATGGTGCGTGTTCTCTATCCGGTAGGGGAGGAGAAATCCCTGCAGCAGGCCATAGAGGATTGGATCGACCAAAAAGTGTCAGAGTATCAGGCGGAAGCATCCGGGTGCTATCAGCAGTACCAGGAGACGGCTGAGCTGACGGTGGAGTATGATAGCTATGTGATCCATGAGAAACTGGCGGGGGTGAAACTGACCGGTGTTTTTGATGAGCCCTATATTGCACATCCCATTGATGTGATAGCAACCTTTAATGTAAATCTGGAGAGCGGAGAACTCCTTACCCTGGAAGAGACATTGCTGCCGGGTGGAGCCCAGAAACTGCGGGATCTGGTAATAGAACAGACAGGTGTGGAAGAGGAACTGGCAGATGAAAATCTGCTGCGATATTGGCTGCTGACGCCTAATGGTCTGGAGATCACGCTGGCACGGGGGGATTACCTGCCTATGTCAGACGGTACCAGGAGCCTGTTGTTTTCTTACGAAGAATTAGATGGTATTTTCCTGTTGCCGCAGGAGCCAGGACAGGACAGTGAGCAGCCGGGCAGTCAGCAGGAAGAGCCTTCCCAGGCACCGGTAGAGCCATCCCCGGGATTCGGAGAAATCGACCCGGAAAAACCAATGATCGCCCTTACCTTTGATGACGGTCCCAGCGCCCACACGGAGCGGCTATTGGATGCCTTTGCAACCCACGGCGGAAAGGGGACCTTCTTCGTAGTAGGAAACATGATCGCCAGCCGGGCGGCTACACTTCAGCGCATGGCAGCAGAAGGGCATGAGATCGGAAGTCACAGCTGGAATCACCGTCAGCTTACCAAGCTTGGAGAGCAGGAATTGACGGATCAGATCATGAATACCCGGGCCAAGATCTACGAGATCACCGGTGTGGATACCAGGATCCTGCGGCCGCCTTATGGATCCTACAACGATCAGGTAAAGGCCACCTCGGAGCAGCTGGGCGTGGTGCTGGTCAACTGGTCTGTGGACACCCTGGACTGGAAATATAAAAATGCAGACACGGTGTATCAGGCGGTGATGAAGGATGCCAGGGACGGGGCCATCATTCTCTGCCACGACCTGCACGAGACCACAGTAGATGCCATGGAACGGGCGATTCCGGATCTGATGGCTCAGGGCTATCAGCTTGTGACTGTATCGGAGCTGCTGGAGACCAATGGAGGAGAAATGACGCCGGGCAAGGTGTATTTGAAACGATAAAAGCCTCTTTTATGTTTATCTCATAGCTGCCCGTTTCCGTAGCGTGGGATCCAGGATCTTCTTGCGGATACGCAGGGACTTGGGAGTGATCTCCAGAAGTTCGTCTGTATCGATGAATTCCAGACACTGCTCCAGACTTAAGATCCGGGGCGGTGTCAGCTTCAGGGCTTCGTCAGCGCTTGAGGAACGGGTGTTGGTCAGTTTTTTGGTCTTGCACACGTTCAGCTCGATGTCCTCGGCTTTGCCGTTCTGGCCAACTACCATGCCCGCATATACTTTTTCGCCGGGGCCAATGAAGAGAGTGCCGCGCTCCTGGGCGTTGAACAGGCCGTAGGTAATGGCCTCGCCTGCTTCGAAAGCAATCAGGGAGCCCTGCTTGCGGTAGCTGATGTCGCCCTTGTAGGGGCCGTAGCCATCGAAGATGGTGTTCAGCACGCCGGTGCCCTTGGTGTCAGTGAGGAATTCGCCCCGGTAGCCAATGAGGCCTCTGGCGGGGATGGAGAATTCCAGGCGGGTGGAACCGCTGTTGCCGGTGGTCATGTTTAACAGCTCGCCCTTGCGCTCGCTGAGCTTCTGGATGACGGTGCCGGAGAACTCGTCGTCCACATCCACATAAGCCTTTTCCATGGGCTCCAGTTTCTTGCCGTTCTCGTCTGTTTTGTAAAGCACTTCGGCTTTGCTTACTGCAAATTCATAGCCTTCCCGGCGCATATTTTCAATCAATACGGACAGATGCAGCTCGCCGCGGCCGGATACCTTAAAGGCCTCGGTGGTCTCGGTTTCTTCTACCCGCAGGCTCACATCGGTGTTCAGCTCCCGGAACAGCCGGTCCCGCAGGTGGCGGGAGGTGACATATTTGCCTTCTTTTCCGGCCAGAGGGCTGTCATTTACCATGAAATGCATGGAAATGGTAGGCTCGGAGATTTTTTGGAAGGGAATGGCCACCGGGCTCTCGGGAGAGCACAGGGTGTCTCCGATGTGGATGTCCGCAATACCGGAAATGGCCACGATGGAGCCGATGGTTGCCTGGGTCACATCTACCTTGTTCAGACCGTCAAACTCGTACAGCTTGCTGATCTTTACCTTTTTGCACTTGTCCGGGTCGTGGTGGTTTACTACGACCACTTCCTGGTTGATCTTGATGGTGCCGTTGTCCACTTTGCCCACACCGATGCGGCCTACATATTCATTGTAGTCGATGGTACTGATGAGCACCTGGGTGCCGGCCTGGGGATCTCCTTCGGGGGCTGGGATGTAGTCCAGAATAGTTTCGAACAGGGGAACCATGTCCCTGGGTTCGTCAGCCAGATCCTTCACCGCGTAGCCTGCTTTGGCAGAAGCGTAGATAAAGGGGCAGTCCAGCTGCTCATCGGATGCATCCAGGTCCATGAGCAGCTCCAGCACCTCGTCCACCACTTCATCGGGGCGGGCCTCCGGCCGGTCAATCTTGTTGATGCAGACGATGACATGCAGATCCAGCTCCAGGGCCTTTTTCAGCACGAACTTGGTCTGGGGCATGGAGCCCTCGAAGGCATCCACCACCAGGATCACGCCATTTACCATCTTCAGCACGCGCTCTACCTCACCGCCGAAGTCGGCATGTCCCGGGGTATCAATAATATTGATCTTTGTATCCTTATAAGTAACGGCTGTATTCTTTGCTAAAATCGTAATTCCGCGCTCCCGCTCAATGTCGCCGGAGTCCATGACACGCTCAGCCACTTCCTGATTGGCACGGAACACGCCGCTCTGCTTTAAAAGCTCGTCCACCAGGGTGGTCTTACCATGGTCAACGTGAGCGATAATCGCAACGTTTCTAATGTTCTCTCTTTTCATAATCAAAACCTCGATCCGTTATAAACCTCACTTTTACAACTTATACAGTTTACCACATTTCCCGGAGAATACAATAAAAATATTTGTAAATTTTCCAAAAAGTGGTTCTAAAACGAAAAAGTGGGGAATATATATCTAAAGATAACCAAAATACGAAAAGAGCTTCGTAAAAAGAAGGGAGAACATGCTAGATGGCAGATAAAGTAATTGAGAACAACCAGGTGTCAGTAACAGGAGAAATCGTATCAGAGTTTGAATTCAGCCATGAGGTCTTCGGAGAAGGCTTTTATATGCTGAATCTGTCTGTGAAGCGGCTCAGTGATCTGGAGGATATCATTCCGGTCATGATCTCAGAGAGGCTGATCGATGTGACAGAGGATTATGTGGGAGAATATATTCGGGTCTCCGGGCAGTTCCGCTCCTATAACCGGCATGAAGAAAAGAAGAATCGTCTGGTGCTGTCCGTGTTTGCGCGGGAGCTGGAATTTATAGACGAGGAAGTGGAAAATGCAAAAACAAACCAGATATTTCTGGATGGATATATTTGTAAGGCGCCGGTCTATCGTAAGACGCCTCTGGGCAGGGAAATCGCAGATCTTTTGCTGGCGGTAAACCGTCCTTATGGAAAATCCGACTATATCCCCTGTATCTGCTGGGGCCGAAATGCCCGGTTTGCCTCCAGCTTTGAGGTAGGCGGCCATGCTCAGATCTGGGGGCGGATCCAGAGCCGTGAGTATGTGAAAAAATTGGATGAGTACGATTCTGAGAAGCGGGTGGCCTATGAGGTTTCGGTCAGCAAGCTGGAGTACGAGGAGGGCTAAAATGGCCCTACTTGCTTTTTCTCTCTGTTTGGTGTATAGTGGAAGCGTATTATACAGTACCAATATGTGCCAAAGTGATGTTTGCGGCAAAGGTGTGGCGGCACGCATGGATGCTAAGATCACAAGGGAGATTCGTTATGGAACGAGAATGGATTACTGCGTATTGCGGCGAAGGAAGAGGGAAGACAGCCGCAGCACTGGGCCAGGGTGTTCTGGCCGCAGATAAAGGGAAATCTGTGATTGTTATTCAGTTTTTAAAGGGCCGTCAGGAAAGAGAACTGAAGGTCATCAGCCGGATGGAGCCGGAGTTAAAGGTTTTCCGATTTGAGAAATTCCCCAGACAATTTAATGAATTGACACCGGAGGAGCAGGCAGAAGAAACTGTAAATATTCGTAATGCCTTCAATTTTGCCAAGAAGGTACTGGTCACCGAGGGCTGCGATCTGCTGGTTCTGGATGAGATCCTGGGACTGCTGGATCTGGACCTGATCACTATGGAGGATATGAAGTGCCTCCTGGATGCAAAGGCAGATGCCACAGGCCTGGTAGTAACCGGTATTCATATGAAAGAAGAACTGGTACCTTATATGGATAAGGTGTACCAGCTGGATCCCATTAAGGAGTCCTGAAAGGGCAGCAGATAAAGAAGGAGAAAGCGTACAAAAGCAGAAAATTGGCGTTGACAAGTGAAAATGTCTATGCTACAGTAAACAAAAACACAGATAGAGGTTGCGTTTTCCAAGAGTAATCCGCCGGATATGGCAGGCATAGAAGAAAGCGGAGGAAAGGGGCGAACGCCGAAAGAAAGTATTTTCTGCAGATATTTTCTTGGGCATAGGGTGAAGAACTCTGTGACTGTCACCGGAAGACTGGTGGGGAGCTATCGAAAGAGAATTTTATTTTGTGTGGAAATTCTTTAGAGGCAGACCGACCGTCCGCCTCTTTTTAAAATTCAGAAAACGAAAGGAGAACAAACCATGGCTATTTTTAAAGGAGCTGGAGTAGCAGTTATTACCCCCATGCATGCAAACGGAGAGGTAAATTATCCGAAGCTGGCGGAGATTTTGGAGGATCAGATTGCGAAAGGAACAGATAGTATTATCATTTGCGGTACCACAGGAGAAGCATCTACCCTGACTCATGAGGAGCATCTGGATGTGATCAAATTTGCCATCGATCAGGTAAAGGGACGGATCCCGGTAATTGCAGGAACCGGTTCCAACTGTACCGAGACCGCCATTTATCTGTCTACTGAGGCGGAGAAATATGGCGCAGACGGTCTCTTGGTGGTAACTCCTTACTACAATAAAGCGACCCAGAAGGGTCTGATCGCTCACTATACCGCAGTGGCAAATTCTGTAAAACTGCCCATCATTATGTACAATGTGCCGGGTCGTACCGGCTGTAACATTCAGCCGGAGACAGCTGCATATCTGGTAAAGAATGTGGAGAATATCGTAGGTATCAAAGAGGCTTCCGGCAACATTTCTCAGGTAGCAAAGCTGATGCAGTTGACCGGTGGTCAGATTGATCTGTACTCCGGAAATGATGACCAGATCGTACCGATCCTTTCTCTGGGTGGTCTGGGTGTTATCTCTGTACTGTCTAATGTGGCTCCCAAGGAGACCCATGATATTGTGGCAAAATGGTTTGAAGGTGATGTGGCAGAGAGCTGCCGTATCCAGCTGAAGGCCATTCCGCTCATTGACCAGCTGTTCTGCGAAGTGAACCCGATCCCTGTCAAGGCTGCCATGAATCTCATGGGCTGGGAAGCAGGTCCCTTACGGATGCCGCTGACTGAGATTGAGGATGCTCATAAGGCCAACTTAAAGGCTGCTATGAAGGACTTCGGAATCGTTCTGAAGGAAGACTAAGGCAGGCACAAAAGAGGAGAAAAAATCATGGTAAAGATAATTATGCATGGCTGCAACGGCCGCATGGGTCAGATGATCGCAGGCCTGCTGAAAAATGATGAAGAGGCGCAGATCGTAGCCGGTGTGGATGCGGTGGACAGCATCAGCAATTCCTTCCCGGTGTTCGCTGATATTGGGGACTGTGATGTAGAAGCGGATGTGGTCATTGACTTTTCCAATGCAAAGGTGGCGGATCATCTGCTGGACGTATGCGCAGCGAAGCAGCTGCCTGTGGTTCTGTGTACCACAGGTCTGTCCCAGGAGCAGCTGGCCCACATGCAGGAGGTCAGCAAACAGGTGGCAGTGCTGAAATCTGCCAATATGTCGCTGGGCATTAATCTGCTGATGAAGGTGCTGGGTGAGGTGACCCCGGTGCTGGCAGCGGCAGGCTTTGATATTGAGATCGTGGAGAAGCATCACAACCAGAAGCTGGACGCACCCAGCGGTACAGCCCTGGCGCTGGCAGACTCCATCAATGAGGCAGCTGACAATGCATACACTTATGTGTATGACAGAAGTCAGGAGCGCAGGCTTCGTGATAAAAAGGAGCTGGGCATTTCTGCAGTGCGCGGCGGCACCATCGTGGGCGACCATGAGGTGATCTTTGCAGGTGCAGACGAAGTCATTACTTTCCAGCACACGGCTTACTCCCGCGGCGTATTCGGAAAAGGCGCTATCCAGGCAGCCAAGTTCCTGGCCGGCAAGTCCGCAGGACTGTATGACATGAGTGATGTCATTAATCAGTAAGTTCACAGAAAAATCACAGAATACTTTCAAAAAAAACACAAAAATGGAATATCCTTGTAGAGAGCGGTTTTGTACAAGGATGTTCCTTTTTTGTTTTCCGGAACCTGTTCCTTCAAAATAAAAAAGAACGCTCCGCGGGATCGCACTGATACAAGACCAGGTTAAAAAAGGAGGAATATGACGTGATAGAAGTCAAAGACCTGACGAAGCGCTATGGTTCCCGGCTGGCAGTGGACCATTTGAGCTTTCGGGTAAAGAAGGGATGTATCTACGGATTCCTGGGACCCAATGGTGCAGGAAAGTCCACGACCATGAATATGATGACCGGTTATCTGGCATCCACAGAGGGCCAGATCATTGTGGATGGTCATGATATGTTTGAGGAGCCGGAGGCGGCTAAGAAAAGCATTGGTTACTTGCCGGAGGTTCCGCCTTTGTATCCGGATATGACGGTAAGGGAGTATCTGCAGTTTGTGGCGGAACTGAAGAAGGTTCCGAAAGCAGACCGGGAAGAGCAGATTGAAGAAATTATGGAAAAGACCTGTATCACAGAGATGGAGGATCGTCTGATCAAGCATCTGTCAAAAGGATATAAACAGAGAGTGGGATTTGCCCAGGCTTTGATTGGATATCCGCCGGTGCTGATTTTGGATGAGCCTATGGCAGGTCTGGACCCCAAGCAGATCACGGAGATTCGTGACCTGATCCGGGAGCTGAAAAAGAATCATACCATTTTCCTGAGCTCCCACATTTTATCAGAGGTCAGCAGTGTCTGCGACCATGTATTGATTCTTTCTCATGGCAAATTGATGGCCAGTGATACGCCGGAGAATCTGAGCCGGCAGCTGACCGGACAGGGGCAGCAGGAGCTGGTTGTAAAGGGCAGCCAGCAGGATATTGAAAAGGCCATGAAGCTGCTGGAACAGCTGCCGGATCTGGAAGTGCATCAGAATGCAGCGTCTCTGGAGGATATCTTCCTGGAGCTCACATCCGACCGGGCCCAAGATGAAACCGAAGAGGAAGAAACCGCAGAGTCTGAGACAGAACAGGAAGAGGAGGGACAGAGCCATGAGAGCGATCTATAAGCGAGAGGTAAAGGCGTATCTGACCTCTATGACCGGTTATATTTATATGGGTATCTTTCTGGCCTTTACAGGTCTGTATTTTACAGCCTATGGTCTGATCTCAGGATATCCTGAATTTGGTTATGTTGTTTCCAGTCTTCACATTGCATTTTTGATCCTGACCCCCATCCTCACCATGCGAAGCCTGGCCGAGGAACGGCGCCAGAAAACGGATCAGATCTTACTGACATCTCCGGTATCGCTGGGAAATGTGATTATCGGAAAATATTTGGCAATATTGACCATTTTCACCATTCCCATGTTGATCATCAGCCTGTATCCCCTGATACTGAGCAGTTTTGGTACTGTATCCATGCCCATGTCCTATACGGCAATTCTGGGAGCCTGGCTGTTTGGAGCAGCCTGCCTGGCGATCGGTTTGTTTGTGTCTTCTCTGACAGAAAATCTGGTGGTGGCAGCAGTCCTGACCTTTGGCGTCCTGTTTTTCTGTAATATGGCCAGCGGTATTTCCAATATCATTTCTGCCTCCGGCATTTTGCAGAAGGTGCTGGATGCAGTTTACATCTATGGGAAATTTACCAACTTCCTGAACGGAATTCTGGATGTGACAGGAATTGTATATTATATTTCTGTGGCCGGATTGTTCCTGTTTTTGACAGTGCAGTCTCTGCAGAAGAGACGCTGGAGCTAAGGAGGGGACGAGATGTTTAAAAAGAAATTAAAAAGCGGAGCCTACAGTGTAGCTCTGGCAGTCATTGCCATTGCAGCAGTGGTTCTGATCAATATGATCGTAGGAAAGCTTCCCAGCACTTGTACCAAGCTGGATGTGAGTGACGAGAAGCTTTTTACCATGGGCGAGCAGACAGAAGAAATTGTTTCCGGAATTACCGAGGACATTACCATTTATCTGCTGACCCAGGAGGGCGCAGAGGATTCCACACTGGTAGAACTGCTGAATCGGTATGAGGCGCTGTCTGACCATATTAAAGTGGAGACCAAGGACCCGGTCATGTATCCGGATTTTATCGGACAGTACACGGAAACACAGCTGTCTGACAACAGCATCCTGGTAGTGGGAGAAAATCACTCCAGGGCCATTGATTATTACGATATTTATCAGTATGAATACGACTATTACAGCTATTCCAGCACTTTGACCGGCTTTGACGGAGAGGGCCAGATAACCAGTGCCATTGCCTATGTGACATCTGAGGATATCCCGGTGATCTATGCAGTGGGCGGTCATCAGGAGATGGAACTGAGCAGCACCATGCAGGCTTCCATTGAAAAGGAAAATATGGAGGTCCGGACCTTAAATCTGCTGACCAGTGAGGCTGTTCCGGAGGATGCAAAGATCGTGCTTTTGTACGCGCCTCTGACGGATGTTTCAGAGGATGAGAAAAATAAGCTGCTGGATTATCTGCAGGGCGGCGGCCACATGCTGTGGATCACCGGTTATACTGAAGCAGAGACACCCAATCTGGATGCACTGCTGGCGGAATACGGACTGGAAAAACAGCCGGGGTTTGTGATCGAAGAGGATTCCAACTACCACATTCCCAATTACCCCCATTATCTGCTGCCGGATGTGGCGAGCACGGATGTTACTGCCAATGTGGCAGGCCGCTATGTGCTGGCACCGCTGGCGCAGGGTCTGACCCAGCTGGATGAGGTGCGGGATACCATTACTATCACAGAGCTGCTGTCCACATCCCTGAATGCCTTTGCTAAAGTGGATGTAAATTCGAGCAGTATGGAGCGGGCAGAGGAAGATATTGACGGCCCCTTCGTGCTGGGAGCAGCGATCACAGAGACAGCGGGAGCCGGTACAGAAGAGACAGAAGCAGCACAAACCCGCCTGGTAATATTCTCCTCTGAATACTTACTGGATGAACAGATGGATACGGTAGTGTCCGGTGCAAATACGGAACTGGTAATGGGAGCTATCAGCTGGCTGTCTGACCATGAGGTGACTGTTTCTATTCCCAGCAAGAGCCTGGATGGCAGCTATCTGACAGTGACCTCAAGCTCAGCCATTTTCTGGGGATTCCTGGTGACCATTATATTACCTGTATGTCTGCTGGTTGGCGGCGGCATGGTTTGCTACACCCGGAGGAAGAAATAATGAAGAAGAAAAAGAAGAGTATCGGACTGCTAATCGGAATTGCCGCACTGGCGGTTCTGGCGGGCGCGTATTTTGCGGTAGGTCAGATTGATTGGGAAAAAGAAGAGACTACAGAGAGACAGATTTTTTATTCGGTGGATCCTGGCCAGGTGCAGTCCGTTCAACTGGTAAGTTCCACCCATAATTATACGCTTGAACTGACAGAGGATGCCTGGATCTGTCCGGAGAGGCCGGAGGAAACCGTGAATCAGGCAGAGGCGGAGGTGCTGCTGGGCACCATTGTAGAAATCGCAGCTGAGAGAGTATTGGGGGATGCGCCGGAAAGTCTTGGAAGCTATGGGCTGGAGGAGCCACAGATGCAGATCATTGTGACCCTTGAGGATGGCAGCCAGACAGAAATCAGTATCGGAAATACGGCCCAGGATGGAAATGACTATGCGATCCAGTCCCGGGATCAAGTGCTTTGTACCATTGATACCGGTATATATGATGCCTTTTATATTCCTGTGGAAAATCTGCTTGAGGCAGAAGCGGAAGCAGAGGAGACAACCGGGGAAACGCCAGAAGACACCGAGAATACAGAAGAAACAGAGGAATCCGAATAGTTTAGAAAGGGGAGCTCTCACGGGCTCCCCTTACCCCTTGAGAACCCTGCACCAATATGGTAAAATAGTCGCAGATAAGGAGGTTGGACTCATGAATACTGCAAAGAAAGTCCCCCACTGGCTGTTGGCGCTGGTGCTGACATTTTTTATCATATCGGGTTCCGTGATCTTGACACTGGCTTTCCGGCCTCTGTACTATCACGATATCAAAGCTTTGAATATTGCGGAAAGCAGTGGGTTTTCGGAAGAAGAGATTCGGGAAAATTACGATGCACTCATTGACTATAATATGGGCTGGGACAAGGGACGTTTGGAGTTTCCCAGCCTGCCTCAGTCTGCAGAGGGACAGATTCACTTTCAGGAAGTGAAGGATATTTTCGATCTGTTTAAATATCTGGGTATTGGCACACTGGTGCTGGGAGCAGCAGGCGTTGTGTGGATGGTGCGCAGGAAGGAAACGCTGTACCTGAAGTATACGTCCATTTTGGCGGTGGCGCTGCCTGCGGTCGTAGGAGCTCTGGTGGCCATCAACTGGGACAGGGCCTTTGTACTGTTTCATGAGATTGCCTTTGACAATGACTTCTGGCTCTTTGACCCGGCTACAGACCCGGTGATCACCATTCTTCCGGACACATTTTTCCTGCACTGTGCACTGATGATCTTAGGCGGTGTGGTACTGGGCAGTGTGGTTTGCGGAGTGCTTTACAGACGATGTAAAAAGAAAACAGATGCTGTGATACAATAGATAAAAAAGCGAGGAATTTCTGGTGCAGAGGTTCCTCTTTTTTTATAAAGATTTAAGAATTGTTTCCTTGACTTTCCAGTAGGGCGATTTATAATAGATAGTGCGCTATATAGTATGCTATCTATTTGAAGAGGGCATATACTTTTATGGGATTAAAAAAGAAGAGGGGAAGTTTATGAACCAGCAGTATTTTGAGATTGCCCGCAGGATTAAGATGATACACTGCGCCTTTGCGGGAAATCGAAAGCGATCCATGGCCGAGCATGATTTGACCTTTGCTCAGATGGATACCATGATGTATCTCATGCATAATTCCGGACATAGGATTTATCAGAAGGAACTGGAGCAAGCCAGTCACCTTACAAATCCTACAGTGACAGGT
The DNA here is from genome assembly GCA_017464645.1 of Lachnospiraceae bacterium. The sequence continues at coordinate 26,055 of JAFTZF010000007.1, forward strand.
ATTTTGAACCGTCTGGAGGAGAAGGGACTCATTGTGCGTCAGGTGGACGAAAAGGACCGGCGCTACCGCTATGTGGAGCTTTCTGATAAAGGCAGGAAGATTCTTCAAGAGGTAGGAGACGGGATGCAGCAGACAGAACAAAGACTGTTTGGCTGTCTGAATGAGGAGGAGGCCGGCCGCCTGTTTGAACTGCTGGATAAAGTGGCAGAGCATGCTGCTTACGATAAGGATAGGAGGGACATATGTTAAAAACATTAAAACCTTATGTAAGTGAATTCAAAAAAGAGTCCATAGCAACTCCCATATGCATCGTACTGGAGGTGGTGCTGGAGATGCTGATCCCGCTCATGATGGCGGAGATCATTGACAACGGCCTGGGAAAAGGCGATATTGGCTATGTGGTAAAAGTGGGTCTTATCATGCTGGTGATGGCTATGCTTTCTCTGGTGTTCGGATCTTTAGGCGGTAAATACGGAGCTATTGCTTCTACAGGACTGGCGCGGAATCTGCGCAAAGGCATGTATGACCGTATCCAGGGCTTTTCCTTTGCCAATATTGATAAGTTTTCCACAGCAGGTCTGGTAACCCGTCTGACTACGGATGTGACTCATGTGCAGCACTCTTATCAGATGCTGCTGCGTATGTTTACCCGGTCACCCATTACGCTTATAGTAGCCATGATCATGGCCTTCTCCATCAATAAAAGGCTGTCCCTGATTTTCCTGGGAGCCATTATCTTCCTGGCTGTGATTATCTCTTTCCTCATAACAAGGGTAAGTAAATATTTCACAGAAATGTTTGAAAGATACGATGAACTCAATGCCACTGTGCAGGAAAATCTCACCGGAATTCGTGTGGTAAAGGCCTATGTGCGGGAGGACCATGAGACGAAAAAGTTCAAGCTGGCCTCCAAGGCGGTGTACTGGTGTTCCGTGCGGGCAGAGAAATTGATGGTTCTCAGCATGCCGCTTATGCAGTTTACCGTTTACACCTGTATGATCCTGCTGTCCTGGCTGGGTGCGCAGGTAGTGGTTGTAGGGGATATGACCACCGGTCATCTGATGAGTCTGTTTACTTATACCATGAACATTCTGATGAGCCTGATGATGATCGCCGTGGGCTCCGTCATGATCACCATGGGTAAGTCTGCTGCCGATCGAATTTGCCAGGTGCTCAACGAGGAGAGCAGTATTACCAGCAAGCGGGATGCAAAGATGGAAGTGGCAGATGGATCTATTGTATTTGAAGATGTCTGCTTCAGCTATCACGGGGACAAAGACAACCTGCATTTATCTCATATAAATCTGAATATTAAGTCCGGTGAGACCATCGGAATCTTAGGTGGAACCGGAAGCGCCAAGTCCACTTTGGTACAGCTGATTCCCAGACTTTATGATGCAACCAGCGGATCCGTCAAGGTGGGCGGCGTGGATGTGCGGGACTATGACCTGGAAGTGCTGCGAAATGAAGTATCCATGGTGCTGCAGAAAAATGTGCTGTTCTCCGGCACCATTGCAGAGAATCTGCGCTGGGGAAATAAAGAAGCCAGCCAGGAGGAGCTGGAAAGAGTCTGTGGCCTGGCCTGTGCCCATGAATTTGTGGAGAAATTCCCGGATGGTTACGAGACCCGGATCGAGCGGGGCGGCACCAATGTATCCGGCGGACAGAAGCAGCGCCTCTGTATTGCCCGGGCACTTTTGAAAAAGCCCAAGATCCTGATCCTGGATGACTCCACCAGTGCAGTGGATACCCATACAGAAGCCATGATCCGAAAGGCATTTAGGGAGGAGATCCCCGATACCACCAAGCTTATCATTGCCCAGCGCATTTCTTCTGTGCAGGATGCGGACAAAATTATTGTGCTGAATGATGGTCACATTGACGGCATCGGCACCCATGAAGAATTGCTTCAGAACAATACGATTTATCAGGAAGTATATCATTCACAGCAGAAAGGTGGTGAGGACCATGAGTAGACCAGGACCGGGCGGCCCCAGAGGAGCCCACAGAGGCGGACCCTCTGCAAAGAATCCGGGAAAGACCTTTGCCCGTATTATGGGAATCGTGCTGAAACGATATCCGGTGCAGTGTTTTATCGTACTGGTCAGCATTTTTGGAAGCGTCTTTGCCAATGTGCAGGGAAGTCTGTTCTTGCAGAGCCTCATTGATGATTATATCACTCCCATGATTGGCATGGAGAATCCCAATTTTGGACCGCTGCTGGGAGCGATTGCTACCATGGCACTCATTTATGTGGTGGGTGTCTGCTGCACATACTTGTACAACCGGCTTATGCTTCATGTGACTCAGGGAACTTTGAGGGACATCAGGGACCAGCTGTTTGAGCACATGGAAGAACTGGCCATTCCCTACTTTGACCAGCATGCCCATGGCGATATTATGAGTATCTATACCAATGATACGGACACCCTGCGTCAGATGATCAACCAGAGTATTCCTTCGTTGATCTCCTCCAGCGTTACCATTGTCAGTGTGTTTATCTCTATGCTTCGTTTGAGCCCGCTGCTGACACTGAGCGTAATCGTGATGATGGTGGTTATGGTGTTCTTCATCGGCAAGATCGGTGGTAAGTCGGGCAAATATTTCATGGCCCAGCAAAGAGACCTGGGAGCTGTGAACGGCTATATCGAGGAAATGATGGAAGGCCAGAAGGTAGTGAAGGTATTCTGCCATGAAGAGGAAGCCAAAGAGCAGTTTGCCCGGCTGAATGACCAGCTGCTGGACAGTGCAAGCAATGCCAATATTTACGCAAATATTCTCATGCCTATTATGGGAAACCTGGGATATATCAACTATGTATTGACGGCTATTTTGGGAGCTGTCCTGGCCATTGACGGTGTAGGCGGACTGACCCTGGGTTCTCTGGCTGCGTTCCTGCAGCTGAATAAGAGCTTCAGCCAGCCCATTACCCAGGTATCCCAGCAGTTTAACTCCATTGTTATGGCACTGGCGGGCGCAGAGCGTATTTTCCAGCTGATGGACGCGGAACCGGAGCAGGACAATGGCTATGTGACCCTGGTCAATGCCCGCTTTAACGATGCGGGAGAACTCGAAGAGTGCGAGGAACGCACCGGTATCTGGGCCTGGAAGCATCCCCATCAGGATGGCACCTTGACCTATACCCAGCTGCAGGGGGATGTAGTTATGGACGGGGTAGACTTTGGCTACACTGATGAAAAGATAGTGCTCCATGATATTAAGCTGTATGCGAAGCCTGGTCAGAAGGTGGCCTTTGTAGGTGCTACCGGAGCAGGCAAGACGACGATCACAAATCTGATTAATCGCTTTTACGATATTCAGGATGGAAAGATCCGTTATGACGGTATCAATATCAACAAGATCCGCAAGTCGGATCTGCGCCGTTCCCTGGGAATGGTGCTGCAGGACACCCATTTGTTTACAGGTACGGTAGCAGACAATATCCGCTATGGCAAGCTGGATGCCACAGATGAAGAGGTAAGAGGCGCAGCTATATTGGCGGGTGCGGATACCTTCATCCGCCATCTGCCCCAGGGCTATGACACCATGCTGACAGGAGACGGAGCCAATCTGTCCCAGGGCCAGCGCCAACTTCTGGCCATTGCCCGGGCAGCCATCGCAGATCCGCCCGTACTGATCCTGGATGAGGCAACCTCCAGCATTGATACCCGTACAGAGGCCATTGTGCAGCGGGGCATGGACAGTCTCATGAAGGGACGGACAGTATTTGTGATCGCCCATCGTCTGTCCACTGTACAGGACTCAAATGTAATCATGGTGCTGGAACAGGGCCGGATCATTGAACGAGGCGATCACGATGACCTGATCGCACAGAAAGGCAAATATTATCAGCTGTATACGGGAGCTTTCGAGCTGTCATAAAAGGAAAGGCCGCGGTATGGCGGTTGCAAAAAAAGAATAGGGGGAAATACTATGAAAAATGCATTGGAAGTAATGAAAGAGAGAAGAAGTATCCGGGCTTTTAAGCCGGAGCAGATCACAGAGGAGGAATTGCAGGCTGTCATTGAGGCAGGCCGCTTCGCACCTACAGGTATGAACCGCCAGCCGGGTCTGATCGTGGCTGTACAGGATCCGGAAACCAGAGAGAAGATTGTGAAAATCAATGGGGAGATCATGGGAAGCAACGGGGATCCCTTCTACGGGGCACCTACCATTTTATTGGTGCTGGTAAAGGCAGATATCCCCACCGGTGTCTGCGATGGCAGCCTCATGCTGGGCAATATGATGAACGCGGCCCATGCACTGGGCCTTGGTTCCTGCTGGATCAACCGTATCAAGGAGACCTTTGAGCGGGAAGACGGAAAGGCTCTGCTGAAGGAATGGGGCATAGAAGGCGAATACATTGGAGTAGGGTCCTGCGCTCTGGGCTATGCGGCCTGTGAACTGCCGGCAGCAAAAGAGCGTACCAGCCAGGTGGTTGTGGTTCGATAAAAAAGAAAAAAATGGAAATGCTTATATGCTTATACTCATTGGATTTTTGCATAAATTTCATGAGTCCGGCTCATACTGAATAGCAAAACAGTTCATCTGTTTTTTAGGAAAGGAGAGATTCAGTATGAAAAGGGTTAAGACATTTCTGGTGTCTGCGATTCTGGTATTGACCATGGTTGTGCTGACAGGCTGCAGATGCAGTGATAATTCTGCAGATAATGGCACAAACAATGGTACCAACAACGGAACCACCAACGACACTACAAACGGTACCGAAAACAATAACGGAACCGAAAATGGCAACACAACCAATGATGGTGTCACCAACGATGGCAATATCAACAACGATACCAACAACGGAAACGGTGACGGTGTCATGGAAGACGTAGGCGAAGGCATCGACAATGTGGTAGACGATGTGGGAAATGGCGTAGAAAATATGGTAGATGATATGACCGGAAACGACAACAACACCACAAACGGAACCGGCAATGGTACCACAAACAATACCAATACAAACCAGTAATTGGGCCAAAAAAGAATCTCGCTCGCGAGATTCTTTTTTTATTGCATGGAACAAAAAAATGGGGTATACTTACCATAATGCAGCCAACAAAAGAGAAAATTGAGCTGAAAACAGATAAAAGGGGATTTATGAAATGAATTTGATTACAGTAAAAGAGCTGTTTGCTGACAGCCAGAAGTATTTGGATCAGGAAATCGAAGTAGGCGGCTGGGTCAGAAGCAACCGTGGCTCCAAGGCATTTGGTTTTCTGGTGCTGAATGACGGCACCTGCTTCCAGACACTGCAGGTGGTATATCATGACACTATGGATAATTTTGCGGATATTTCTAAAGTAAACGTAGGAGCAGCTGTGATTGTAAAGGGAACCCTGGTGGCTACACCGGAGGCAAAGCAGCCCTTTGAGATTCAGGCCACGAGCGTCTGCATCGAAGGAGCCAGCACGCCGGACTATCCGCTGCAGAAAAAGCGCCACAGCTTTGAGTATCTGCGTACAGTAACTCATCTGCGTCCCAGAACCAACACCTTCCAGGCAGTGTTCCGCGTGCGTTCTCTGATCGCTTATGCGATTCATAAATTCTTCCAGGAGAGAGGGTTTGTCTATGTGCATACGCCCCTCATTACCGGTAGCGACTGCGAAGGTGCAGGCGAGATGTTCCGTGTAACCACTCTGGATATGGAGAATCTGCCCAAGAACGAAGACGGCAGCATTGACTACAGCCAGGATTTCTTCAACAAAGAAACTAATCTGACTGTAAGCGGCCAGCTGAACGGCGAGACCTACGCTATGGCATTCCGCAACATCTATACCTTTGGTCCCACCTTCCGCGCAGAGAATTCCAACACCACCCGCCATGCGGCAGAGTTCTGGATGATCGAGCCGGAGATGGCTTTTGCAGACCTGGACGATAATATGGCTCTGGCAGAAGATATGCTGAAATACGTGATTCAGTATGTGCTGGAGACGGCTCCCGAAGAGATGAACTTCTTCAACCAGTTCATTGACAAGGGCCTGCTGGATCGTCTGAATGGCGTGCTGAACTCCGAGTTCGGCCATGTGACCTACACCGAGGCCATTGAGATCCTGAAAAGAACAATGACAACTTTGACTATAAAGTAAGCTGGGGCTGCGACCTGCAGACCGAGCATGAGCGTTATCTGACTGAGGAAGTGTTCAAGCGCCCCGTATTCGTGACTGATTACCCGAAGGAGATCAAGGCCTTCTACATGAAACAGAACGAGGACGGCAAGACCGTAGCAGCTATGGACTGTCTGGTTCCGGGTATCGGTGAGATCATCGGCGGCAGCCAGCGAGAGGACGACTACGACAAGCTGACAGCCCGCATGGATGAGTTGGGCCTGAACAAAGAGGACTATGGCTTCTATCTGGACCTGCGCAAATACGGCTCTGCCCGTCACGCAGGCTTCGGTCTGGGCTTTGAGCGCTGCGTCATGTACCTGACCGGTATGGGCAACATTCGCGATGTGCTTCCCTTCCCCAGAACCGTAAACAACTGTGATATTTAAGCAGAAAAGGAAAAGAAAACAGGGCTCCTGCGTTGATGCAGGGGCCTTGAAGTTTTTGAGCAATAATCTTCCCCCGGGGTGGGTTGTTTTCCGATTTTTCCTATGCTATACTAAGTCCAAGAAGAGCCCGGCTGCCGGGTAGGCAGCCAACTGATAGAAACAGAGGTATTACTTATGAGCGAACATACACACCCCCATACTCATATAGCGGAGGACGGCACGGTTTACGAGCATGTGCATGAGGAGCACGGGCATACCCACGGACATGCACATACCCATCAGAACACCAAAGCGGTTCTCAATCGTTTGTCCAGAGCCATCGGACATCTGGAATCCATCAAGCGCATGGTGGAGGATGGCCGGGACTGCAGTGAGGTGCTGGTGCAGCTGTCTGCGGTAAAGGCGGCCATTAACAATACAGCAAAAGTGATTTTGAAGGACCATATTGAGCATTGTCTGGTGGACGCAGTGGAGTCCGGGGACCATGAGGCAGTGGCGGAGCTTACGGATGCCATTGACCGGTTCATGAAATAAAAGGAGAGTGTCAGATGGCAAAGTATGTAATGGCACTGGATGCGGGGACCACCAGCAACCGGTGCATTCTTTTTAATGAAAAGGGCGAAATGTGCAGCGTGGCACAGAAGGAATTTACCCAGTATTTTCCCAAGCCGGGCTGGGTGGAGCACGATGCGGATGAGATCTGGTCCAGTCAGCTGGGTGTAGCTGTGGAGGCTATGAACAAGATCGGTGCGGGAGCAGCAGATATTGCAGCCATCGGCATCACCAATCAGCGGGAGACGGCCATTGTGTGGGACAAAATCACCGGCGAGCCCGTTTACCATGCTATTGTGTGGCAGTGCCGCAGGACTTCCGAATATTGTGACCAACTGAAGGCTCAAGGGCTGACAGAATGGTTCCGGGAAAAGACCGGTCTTATCATCGATGCCTATTTTTCCGGTACAAAGCTGAAATGGATCCTGGACCATGTAGAAGGCGCCAGAGAACGGGCGCAAAAAGGAGAGCTGCTGTTTGGCACCGTGGAGACGTGGCTCATTTGGAAACTGACCAAGGGAAGAGTTCATGTGACGGATTATTCCAATGCCTCCCGAACCCTGCTTTTTAATATCAGGGAACTGAAGTGGGACGAGGAGATTTTAAAGCTTCTGGATATCCCTGCTTGTATGCTGCCTACGCCTGTGCCCAGCAGCCAGATTTACGGGAAGACGGACTCTGCTTTCTTAGGCGGAGAGATTCCCATCGGCGGTGCTGCGGGTGACCAGCAGGCGGCTCTGTTCGGACAGACCTGCTTTGAGCCGGGCCAGGCGAAAAACACCTATGGTACGGGCTGCTTTCTGCTGATGAATACAGGGCAGCAGCCGGTGTATTCCCGGAATGGTTTGGTAACTACCATTGCCTGGGGCTTGGACGGAAAAGTAAATTATGCCCTGGAAGGCTCGATCTTTGTGGCGGGCGCAGCGATTCAGTGGCTGCGGGATGAGATGCGTCTCATTGATTCCGCGGCGGATTCGGAATATATGGCAAAAAAAGTGCCGGACACCAACGGCTGCTATGTAGTGCCTGCTTTTACGGGACTGGGTGCGCCCCACTGGGATCAGTATGCCAGGGGAACTATCGTAGGCATTACCCGTGGTGTCAATAAATATCACATCATCCGGGCGACTTTGGAGTCCCTGGCTTATCAGACCTATGATGTGATCCAGGCCATGGAGGCGGATTCGGGTATTGCCTTAAGCGCACTGAAGGTGGATGGAGGCGCCAGCGCCAATGACTTCCTCATGCAGATTCAGGCGGACATGATCGATGCACCGGTGCATCGGCCCTCCTGCGTGGAGACTACGGCCATGGGCGCAGCTTATCTGGCGGGACTGGCGGTGGGCTACTGGAAGAGTCTGGAGGAAATTCAGAAGAACTGGGCTGTGAATGCAGTCTTTGAGCCCCAGATGCCGGAGCAGGTGAGGGAGAAGCGCCTGAAGGGCTGGAATAAAGCAGTGCGATATGCCTACGATTGGGCGAAGGAAGAGTAAATTGTGGGCAATGATCTGAATTTCATGCACAATTTTACTGCTCCTGCATATCTTGGTAGAGAATACTAGGATATGAGGGAGCTTTTTCTATGGGAATTCAGTGGGTAAAAGCTGCGCAGACAGACCAGGAAGAAAAGGGCCGGCTGAAGGTTCAGGTTGTGACAGCCGTGGGAGCCCGGCCCATTGCGGGAGCAAGGGTGGTTATTTATTATACAGGAGAACCGGAGAATGAAGTGATGGAGGCTACAACGGATGAATCCGGCCAGACGCAGGAACTGGAGCTGGACGCGCCGCCGCTCGAGTACAGTACCCAGCCCAGCGAGCCCCAGCCTTATTCGGAATATACCATTGAAGTGACGGCGCCGGGGTATGAACCGGTGGAAGTGGCAGGAACGGAGGTTCTGCCGGAGACCACCGCAGTGCAGAACATACGTATGCGGGTGCAGGAACCGGGAGAGGAATTCCAGCGATATGTCATAGGCCCCCACACCCTGTTCGGGGATTATCCGCCCAAGATTGCGGAGGCGGAGATTAAGCCAACAGGTCAGACGGGGGAAATTGTTTTAAGCCGGGTGGTAGTGCCGGAGTACATTGTGGTCCATGACGGAGTGCCTACAGACAGCTCCGCCACCAACTATTGGGTCCGCTACAAAGATTACATCAAAAACGTGGCATCCAGTGAGATCTATGCAACCTGGACGGATGCAGCTATCCGGGCCAACGTACTGGCCATTATGTCTTTTACCTTGAACCGGGTGTATACGGAGTGGTACCGCAACAAAGGGTACGATTTTACGATTACGTCTTCTACGGCCTTTGACCACAAGTGGATTAACGGCCGAAACATTTTTGAAAACATTTCTCAGATCGTGGATGAGATGTTTGGAAATTACCTGTCCCGCCCCAATGTGAAGCAGCCCATTCTGACCCAGTACTGCGATGGACAGCGGGTGACCTGTCCCAACTGGATGAGCCAGTGGGGAAGCCAGAGCCTGGGTGAGCAGGGCTATTCTGCCATAGATATTCTGCGTTATTATTATGGAGATTCTATTTATATCAACACGGCAGAGGAGATTTCCGGCGTGCCCTATTCCTGGCCGGGGTCGGATCTGACTGTGGGCGCCTCAGGACAGAAGGTGCTGCAGCTGCAGGAACAGCTCAATGCCATTGCCAGAAACTATCCGGCCATCCCGCAGATTTCCGAGGACGGGGTGTATGGACCGGCCACCCGCGATGCGGTCATGAGATTCCAGTCCATCTTCGGACTTCCGGCCAGCGGCGTGGTGGATTATACCACCTGGTATAAAATTTCGGAGATTTATGTAGCAGTGACGCGGATTGCAGAGCTGAATCCTTAATAGGGAACATGGATAAAAAGGGTGCTCCGGGCCGGAAAATATTTGTCATGGCCTGGAGCACCCTTGGTGCGTCTTATTCAGAAAAAGTATATTTGACGAAATTACCGCTACCGTCACCGGTAATGATCACCGTATCACCGCCGGAATTTTCTGTGATTTCCATGATGGGGAAGCGACCATGGGATTTTACATAAGCCTCGGGGCTTTCAGCTTCCACTTCAATCATTTCCTTTTTAGCATGGGAAGAGCCTCCGCAGGGATTGATATCTTCTACAAAAACTTCGTATTCATTCATAGGGTTCCTCCTGTAAGTGAGATTTCCAACTGGATTTCTTGAATTTATTATAGCAGGGATGTTGAAAAAAGTATATAAAAATTCCCGGAAAGATAATTTTTAAATTTTTCTTAAGCCTATCGACAGACAAAGCTGATTGCTTTAAAATGAGAGGGACAGTATTTAACGACAGCGAAAGACAAGCCGATGGGCTGTTATTTCGGAGGGAAATATGAAAAGAAGAGATTACGAAGAGTTTGATAAGTATGAAGAATTTCAGGAGGGAGGCAGCCGCTTTGACATTCGCGTGATCCTACCCATCCTTTTGGCGGTTTTGTGTACACTGTTGCTTTGCCTGGGTATTTATTTTCTGGTGTTTCATGAGGATGAGAAAGCGGAAAATTCCACATCCGCGGGAACAGAGGCAGAAACGGGGGATCCTCAGAGCCAGGAAAATCTGGTAGGTGAAGAGGAAGGCGCCCAGACGGAGATCACGAAGATTCTGGTGGCAGAGAATACCACAGAGACAGGGGAGATCACCATGGGAATCGATGTTTCCAGATTCCAGGGAACCATTGACTGGGCGCAGGTGGCCCAGGCCGGTATTGATTTTGCTATTGTGCGGGTGGGATATCGATCCCAGAGCACAGGAGAAATTACGGCGGATCCCAATGCCAGGTACAATCTGCAGGAAGCGGCAGCCAATGGGATTTTGCTGGGAGCGTATTTCTTTTCCACAGCAGTTTCAGAGGAAGAGGCCGTAGAAGAAGCCCGCTGGGTGGCGGATTATATTTCCCAGTATCCCATTACCTATCCGGTGGCCTTTAACTGTGAAGGGTATGACAATCCGACCAATCGCCAGGTTCACATGACCAGAACAGAGCGGACAGACTGCGCTTTGGCCTTTTTAAATGAGATTTATGAGCAGGGCTATACACCCATGTTTTATGCATCCAAAAATGAAATGCAGGACGACACCCAGTGGGATACTTCCCGCATTGAAAAGAGTTTCAAGATCTGGGTTTCCCAGTATCCGGACAAGCCTTATCCGGAGACGGCTGCGTCCAGCTATGGGGGTACTCATGACATGTGGCAGTATACCAACAACGGCACGGTAGCGGGTATCGCTTATCCGGTGGATGTAAATGTGGCATATTTCGGTTATGAGGAAGGTGCCCAGGCCCAGAATCAGGAGGCACCGGAGCAGGTAAAGGCGGATGCAGAGGCTCTTATTTCCTTTGATGCCATCGAGGAACAGGTTACAGCCAAGGATGTGACCAACCTGCGGGATGTGCCCAGCCAGGGAAGTGACAGTACCGTGAAAAGGCAGCTGTACAACGGAGAAACAGCCCTGCGCACAGGCATCAGCGGGAGCGGCTGGTCCAGGATCCTTCTGGATGGAGAGACCTATTATGCGGTATCCAGTTATCTCACCACGGATCTGTCCTATAAGACCCCGGAGGAAGAGCCCGACGATGGGATAGAGACTCCCTTCACCAGGGTGTCCGAAAATGTGACGCCTAAGATTGAGGTGAATTTGCGCAAACTCCCCAGTGTGACCAATCCGGATGCGGTGGTAGTGGTCACGGCTTATGCGGGAGAAGTGTTTGTGCGGACCGGTATAAACACGGACCATGGCTGGTCCAGAGTGGAGTATAACGGACAGGTTCTCTATTGCGTCAGCAGCTATCTGAATGTGGTGGAGTAGGGCTGACCGTCCTTGACGGTTTTTTGGCCAATGGCTATAATAATTCATATTACGAAGGCAAAAAGGAGGAGCGCACATGCGTTTTCGGCCCTGTATTGATATTCACAATGGAAAAGTAAAGCAGATTGTGGGCGGCAGCCTGAAGGATGCAGGAAATCAGGCCCTGGAGAATTTTGTTTCGGAGCAGACTGCGGATTGGTATGCCCGGCTCTATGAGAAGGATGGGCTTACGGGCGGGCACATTATTTTGCTGAATCCGCCTTCTTCGGAATACTACGAGCAGACTCGGCAGCAGGCCTTTGCGGCTCTGCAGGCTTATCCGGGCGGACTGCAGGTGGGCGGCGGAATCACCCCGGAAAATGCTTCGGATTATCTGGAGGCAGGTGCCAGCCATGTGATTGTGACCTCTTATGTATTTAAGGACGGACAGATTCAGTACGAAAATCTGCAGCGGCTGCAGGCGGCGGTTGGCAGGGAGCATCTGGTGCTGGACTTGAGCTGCCGCAAAAAAGATGATGCCTATTATATTGTGACGGACCGCTGGCAGAAGTTTACCCGGGTGCAGCTGACGAAAAAAGTGCTGGATGAGCTGTCCGGGTATTGTGATGAATTTCTGATCCATGCGGTAGATGTGGAAGGCAAAGCTTCCGGTATCGAAACCCAGGTAGCAAAGCTCCTGGGTGGCTGGGGAAAGATCCCCATGACCTATGCCGGGGGAGTGGGAAGCCTTGCAGACGTGCAGGACCTGCAGCACTTGGGAAAAGGCCGTCTGGATGTGACGATTGGCAGCGCATTAGATCTGTTTGGTGGTTGTATCAAATACGAAGATGTGGTATACTATAGCCATAGAGCAGAGGGCTTTTCTGCTTTGTAAAGTAAGGAAGGAGTTGATTGTATGCGTTATATTATCAGCGGCAAAAACATCGATGTAACTGAGGGTTTACGGACAGCGATCATGGACAAGCTCGGCAAGTTAGAGCGTTATTTTACTCCCGACACAGAGATTCAGGTGACCTTGAGCGTAGAGAAGGAGCGCCAGAAGATCGAGGTGACCATTCCGGTCAAGGGCAATATCATTCGTTCCGAACAGGTCAGCAGCGATATGTATGTATCCATTGACCTGGTGGAAGAGGTGATTGAGCGTCAGCTTCGCAAATATAAGACAAAATTGATTGATAAATATCAGGAGGCAGGAAACTTCCGTCCGGAATTCGTAGAAAAAGAGGCGGAGGATGAAGAGGTAAAGATCATCCGCACCAAGCAGTTTGATATGAAGCCCATGTATCCGGAGGATGCCTGCGTACAGATGGAACTTCTGGGGCACAGCTTCTATGTGTTCATGAATGCAGAGACCGAACAGGTGAATGTAGTGTATAAGAGAAAAGGAAACACCTACGGACTGATTGAGCCGGAGATGTAAAAGTAAGATAAGTATACGAGGGAGGGGACGCTGTCGGAATGCAGCGTCTCCTTTTGCGGAAAAAGCCGGGAGAAAAGGGCGGGCATTGACTTTCCCTTGAATAATGGCGAAGTTAGTGTTACAATGATTGGAAGGGCAGGGCCGGACATTAAGAGCGCTTCTGCCGGGAATGCAATATAGAAAAGCAAATATTAGGAGTAAGTACATGAGTCTTATTACAAAAATTTTCGGAACCCATAGTGAGCATGAGTTAAAGCGGATCAATCCCATGGTGGATAAGATTGAGACATTGCGCCCTGCTATGATGGATCTGTCCGATGAGCAGCTGAGGGAGAAAACAAAAGAATATAAAGAGCGTTTCCGTGATGGTGAAAGCCTGGATGACCTGCTGGTAGAGGCATTTGCTACAGTAAGAGAGGCTGCCCGCCGTGTGCTGGGCATGGAGCATTACCGGGTACAGCTGATCGGTGGTATTATCCTGCATCAGGGACGTATCGCAGAGATGCGCACCGGTGAAGGTAAGACCCTGGTGTCTACCCTTCCGGCTTATCTGAATGCATTGGAAGGCAAAGGTGTTCATATCGTGACCGTCAATGACTACCTGGCAAACCGTGACGCCATGTGGATGGGCGAGGTGCACAAGTTCCTGGGCCTGACTGTAGGCGTGGTACTGAACAGCAGTACTAAGGAAGAGCGCCAGGCAGCTTACAATTGTGACATTACTTATATTACAAATAATGAATTGGGCTTTGATTACCTGCGTGACAACATGGTTGTTTACAAGGAGCAGCTGGTTCAGAGATCACTTCACTATGCCATCATCGATGAGGTGGACTCTGTGTTGATCGATGAAGCCCGTACACCGCTGATCATTTCCGGACAGAGCGGCAAGTCTACCAAGCTGTACGAGGTTTGCGATGCCCTGGCAAAGACCATGAAGCGTGGTGAGGCCAGTGGTGAGTTCAGCGAGATGAATGCCCTTTTGGGAGAAGAGATTCAGGAGACAGGTGAGTTTATTGTCAATGAGAAGGATAAAGTGGTAAACCTGACTGCTGATGGTGTGGCAAGAGTTGAACAGTACTTCCACATTGAAAACCTGGCTGATCCGGAGAATATTGAAATTCAGCACAATATGATCCTGGCACTGCGGGCCAACTACCTGATGTTCCGCGACCAGGACTATGTGGTAAAGGATGACCAGGTTCTCATTGTAGATGAGTTTACCGGCCGTATTATGCCCGGCCGCCGTTATTCCGATGGTCTGCATCAGGCAATCGAGGCAAAAGAGCATGTAAAGGTAAAACGCGAGAGCAAGACTCTGGCAAATATTACGTTCCAGAATTTCTTTAATAAGTATGAGAAGAAGGCCGGTATGACCGGTACCGCACTGACTGAGGAGAAGGAGTTCCGGGATATTTACGGTATGGACGTTATTGAGATCCCTACCAACAAGCCGGTTATCCGCCAGGATTTACAGGATGCCGTTTACAAGACAAAGAAGGAAAAGCTGTTTGCGGTTATCAACGAGATTGAGGCAGCTTACAAAAAGGGCCAGCCTGTTCTGGTTGGTACCATTACCATCGAGGCATCTGAGGAGATCAGTGCTCTGCTGCGTAAACGTGGCGTTCCCCACGAGGTGCTGAATGCCAAGTTCCATGAGCGCGAGGCAGAGATCGTAGCCCAGGCAGGACGCTTTAAAGCCGTTACCATCGCCACCAACATGGCAGGCCGTGGTACAGATATTAAGCTGGATGAGGAGTCGAAGGCAGCCGGTGGTCTGAAGATCATCGGTACAGAGCGCCATGAGTCCCGTCGTATTGACAATCAGCTGCGTGGTCGTTCCGGCCGTCAGGGAGACCCGGGTGAGTCCCGTTTCTATATTGCTCTGGAAGATGATCTGATGCGTCTGTTTGGCTCCGAGCGGCTGATGGATATGTTCAATGCCTTGGGTGTGCCGGAAAATGAGCAGATTGAGCACAAGATGCTGAGCAATGCCATTGAAAAGGCGCAGATGAAGATCGAGAGCAACAACTTCGGTATTCGTAAA
The DNA here is from genome assembly GCA_017464645.1 of Lachnospiraceae bacterium. The sequence goes on from JAFTZF010000007.1 coordinate 41,409, forward strand.
AACCTGCTGGAATACGACCAGGTAATGAACGAGCAGCGTGAGATCATCTACAAGGATCGCCGCCGCGTACTGGATGGCGAAAGCATGCGGGAAGTTATCTACAAGATGATCACAGATACCGTAGAGGATATGGTGGACACTACCGTTGGAGATGACCAGGATAAGGCGGATTGGGATTTCAAGACGCTGAATGAGTCTCTGTTGCCGGTGATTCCCTTAGAGCCCATAACAAAAGAGCGCATTAAGGGCAGCCGTAAGAACGAATTGAAGCATCAGCTGAAGGAAGAGGCTGTGAAGCTGTACGAGCTGAAAGAGGCTGAGTTCCCCAATTCCGAGATGCTGCGTGAACTGGAGCGTGTATTCCTGTTGAAGGTCATTGACCGGAAGTGGATGGACCATATTGATGATATGGATCAGCTGCGTCAGGGTATCGGTCTGCAGGCATTTGCCCAGAGAGACCCCCTGGTAGAGTACAAGATCAGCGGCTACGATATGTTTAATAATATGATGGCCAGCATTCGGGAAGAGACTGCCCGTCTTCTGCTGCACGTGAAAGTGGAAGAGAAGGCAGAGCGTGAGCAGGTGGCAAAGGTAACCGGTACCAACAAGGATACCTCCCTTGCCAAGGCGCCCAAGAAGCGCGAGAGCGAGAAGGTTTATCCCAACGATCCCTGTCCCTGCGGAAGCGGTAAGAAATATAAGCAGTGCTGCGGCAGAAAATAATTTCAGCCCCGGCAGGAAAAGTATAGAAAAGAAAGAGGTGCACACATGGTAGAATTAGATCAGTTTAAGTACACCTTAAACGGCTATCATGGCCCCCTGGCAGAATTGCGCGACTCTCTGGACCTGGTCAGCAAGGCCAAGCGAATCGAGGAGCTGGAGCGCGAGATGGAAGAGCCCGGATACTGGGATGATGCAGAAAAGTCCCAGGTCGGCATGAAAGAATTAAGTGCATTAAAAGATGAGGCAGGCACATACAAGTCCCTGCAGACCCAGTACGAGGATATCGAGACCTTGCTGGAAATGGGCTACGAGGAAGAGGATGCATCCCTGATTCCGGAGATCGAACAGGAGCTGAAGGACTTTCAGGAGCGGTTTGAGACTATGCGGATCAAGACCCTGCTTTCCGGCGAATATGACAAAAACAATGCCATCCTGAAGCTGAATGCAGGCGCAGGCGGAACCGAAAGCTGTGACTGGGCAGGCATGCTGTACCGTATGTATACCCGCTGGGCGGAGCGCAAGGGCTTTTCTGTGGAGGTGCTGGATTATCTGGACGGTGATGAGGCCGGTATTAAATCCGTGACCTTCCAGGTGAACGGTGAGAATGCCTATGGCTATCTGAAGTCCGAAAAAGGTGTCCATCGTCTGGTGCGGATTTCACCCTTTAATGCCCAGGGTAAACGACAGACTTCCTTTGTGTCCCTGGATGTAATGCCGGATATAGAGGATGACATTGATATTGAAGTGCGGGACGAGGATTTGCGTATCGACACCTACCGCTCCAGCGGCGCAGGCGGACAGCATATCAACAAGACATCCTCCGCCATTCGAATCACTCATATCCCCACAGGTATCGTGGTACAGTGCCAGAATGAGCGCTCCCAGTTCCAGAACAAGGACAAAGCCATGCAGATGCTGAAAGCCAAGCTGTATCTGCTGGAACAGCAGAAAAATGCAGAGAAGCTCTCCGGTATTCGCGGCGAAGTGAAGGAAATCGGCTGGGGCAACCAGATTCGTTCCTATGTCATGCAGCCCTACACACTGGTCAAGGACCACCGCACCAGTGCAGAGATCAGCAATGTAAACGCAGTCATGGACGGAAGCATCGACCCGTTCATCAATGCATATTTAAAGTGGATCAATACGAAGGATGAGGAAGAGGCCTGAATAGGGCCTCTTTTTTGTGTGGGAGATTTTGTGTCAGGACTGCGCCCGGATAAAAAACCTTCTGCACAAAAACAGGCCTATATCTGTACCGCCTGCGGCCCGGAAAAGGAAATTGGCTTTCACAATAAAAACTGTACAAAAAGGGATTGCATCTTCACAAGAAATGTGCTAATATCATCCTTGTTAATCCTTGATGGAAAAACAAATGTACACACGGAGGAAACATGGCGGAGAAAAGTAAGTATTTTGTGGTGAAACAAAAAGCGGTTCCGGAAGTGCTGCTGAAAGTGGTAGAAGCCAAGCGCTTGCTGGATTCTTCCAGAGCAATGACAGTACAGGAAGCCACAGAGCAGGTGGGGATCAGCCGCAGTTCTTTCTATAAGTACAAAGATGATATTTTTCCTTTCCATGACAATTCGAAGGGCAAGAGCATTACCTTTGTGCTGCAGATGGATGATGAACCGGGCCTGTTGTCAGATGTACTGAAGACGGTGGCGGAATTTAAAGGAAATATTTTGACGATTCATCAGACAGTCCCCATTAACGGTGTTGCTTCTTTGACTTTGACCGTTGACCTTCTTCCGACTACCGGGAATGTGTCTTCGATGATTGAGCAGATTGAGAATCAGCCCGGAATTCACTATTTAAAAATATTGGCAAAGGAGTAAGGCAGAAATGATTCAGATTGCAGTGATGGGATATGGAACCGTTGGTTCAGGAGTTGTAGAAGTGATCAATACCAATCAGGCCAGCATTAACAAGAAGGCAGGAGAGGAAATCAATGTAAAATATGTACTGGATCTGCGGGATTTCCCGGGAGACCCTATTGAGAGTAAATTGGTGCATGATTTTGAAGTGATCGTAAATGACCCGGAAGTAAAGATCGTGGTAGAAGTAATGGGTGGAATCAATCCGGCTTATACCTTTACCAAGCGTTGTCTGGAAGCAGGCAAGAGCGTTTGTACTTCCAACAAAGAGTTAGTAGCAAAGCATGGTGCAGAGCTGCTGGAGCTTGCAAAGAGCAAGAATCTGAACTATCTGTTTGAGGCGTCTGTAGGCGGTGGTATTCCTATTATCCGTCCCTTAAATTCTTCTCTGACAGCAGATGAGATCGAAGAGATCACCGGTATTCTGAATGGAACTACCAATTACATATTAAGTAAGATGACCTTTGAAGGACTGGATTTTGCCAGTGTGCTGAAAGATGCACAGCAGAAGGGGTATGCAGAGCTTCATCCGGAAGCAGATGTGGAAGGATACGATGCCTGCCGTAAGATTGCTATCCTGACTTCTCTTGCCAGCGGTCAGCAGGTGGATTTTGAGGATATCTATACTGAGGGTATTACCAAGATCACTGCAGAAGATATTCAGTATGCAAAGAAGATGGGAATGGCAGTGAAACTGCTGGCTTCCAGCAAGAAGGTGGACGGTAAGTTCTACGCCATGGTAGCGCCTTTCCTCATCGATGTGCAGAATCCGCTGTACAGTGTCAATGGTGTATTCAATGCCATCTTCGCACGTGGAAATGTACTGGGTGACGTGATGTTCTACGGAAGCGGCGCAGGCAAGCTGCCCACAGCCAGTGCAGTAGTAGCGGACGTGGTAGATGCAGCAAGACATCTGAAACGCAATATCATGACTTTCTGGAGCAGCCAGAAGCTGGAGTTGGGAGATATTCAGAATTCCCAGTGCCGTTTCTTTGTACGGGTGAAGGGCGCTGCGGCAGATGTAAAAGAAATGGAAGCGCTGTTTGGAGCTGTTGAAGTAGTAGATGCAGGTCTGGCAGGGGAATATGGTTTTGTAACAGGCGAATTCACAGAAAAAGAATTTGCAGAGCTGGCAGCAAAGACGGATGTTGTCCTTAATCGCATCCGTATGAAAGCATAAAAATAAGGGATAATGAGGAGAATGCAAGATGCTGATTGTGAAAAAATTTGGCGGCACATCTGTAGGCAACAAAGAGAGAATCTATAACGTGGCCAGAAGATGTGTGGAAGAGTACAAAAAAGGCAACGATGTGGTTGTGGTACTTTCTGCTATGGGAAAGACCACAGATGAGTTGATTGCCAAGGCGATGGACATCAGTCCCAACCCGTCCAAGCGTGAAATGGATATGCTGCTGACCACGGGTGAGCAGGTGTCTGTAGCATTGACAGCAATGGCGATCGAGGCTCTGGGTGTACCGGCTGTATCCCTGAATGCATTTCAGGTAGCAATGCACACCACAAGAGTACATGGAAATGCCCGTTTGAAACGGATCGACACCGAGCGTATTAAACATGAACTGGAACATCACCGCATTGTTCTGGTAACCGGTTTCCAGGGTGTAAATAAATATGATAACTACACTACACTGGGCCGCGGCGGTTCTGATACCACTGCAGTGGCACTGGCAGCAGCGCTTCATGCAGATGCCTGCGAGATTTACACCGATGTAGACGGCGTATATACTGCAGACCCCAGAATCGTGCCCAAGGCAAGAAAACTGCAGGAGATTACCTATGACGAGATGCTGGATCTGGCTACTTTGGGAGCAGGCGTTCTGCACAATCGTTCAGTGGAAATGGCTAAGAAGTACGGCGTACAGCTGGTGGTAAGATCCAGCTTAAATGATCATGAAGGAACCGTGGTGAAGGAGGAGACAACTTTGGAAAGAATGTTAATCAGTGGTGTGGCACTGGATCGCAATGCTGCAAGAATTTCAGCAATCGGATTAAAAGATGAGCCGGGTATGGCATTTAAATTATTCAACCTGTTGGCAAAGGAAGGCATCAATGTAGATATTATCCTGCAGTCTATCGGACGTGAAAACAGCAAGGATATTTCCTTTACTGTAGCCAGAACTGAAGCAGACAGAGCAGTAGAGATTTTAAATGAAAACAAAGCCCGCATCGGTGCATCTGATGTTTCCTGCAACAAGGAAGTGGCTAAGGTATCCATCGTAGGTGCCGGCATGATGAGCAACCCCGGTGTAGCAGCTAAGATGTTCGAAGCTCTCTATAACGAGAACATCAACATCAACATGATTTCTACTTCTGAAATCCGTGTAACCGTTCTGATCAATGAAAAGGATGCAGAGCGCTCCATGAACGCAGTGCATGATGCATTCGGATTGGAAGACTAAGAGCAGCGTATAGTAGGAACGCCCAGGCGAAAGATGATTTCGTCTGGGTGTTTTTTGAGTATATCATAAGTGGCAAGAAAAGCTACAGTTCTTCGAAGGAAATGTATTGAGGATGTTCGTGTACATATTTGCTCATAATCTCATTGGCTTGTTCTGCACTGATATGTTCTGCATTTTCAGTATCATATGTTTCCTCGGTTGAATAGAACCATAGACGCTCCTCGTTAGACGGAATACGGTGCATAACAGATTCTACTAAAGTTAATTCTGTTCCGCTATATGTATAATAACTGTAACTGCTATCAAAAGCGCTTCCCGAGCTCTCATTGGCAATATATCCGTTCTCGCAGAGATAATATCGGTTTCGTTCCCATCCACTCAATACATGGACCGGGGTGCCATTGTCCAAGGTATAGATGTCGTAAATAATGCCGTCCCAACCGCCGTTATCCCAGCCGTCAGTATTTGCGCCGAAGATCAGTTCATCCACACCATTCCCGTCAAGATCTTTTAAGAGATAGCCAAGGGATTCATAAGAATATTCCGTTTTAATTACGTGACTGAAGGTCAAGCGTAAAGCATCGCTTCCGCCGTAATTCTTAAGCACAGCTCTTGCTTCATCGGCAAATCCGAAATTCCTTGAAGAAGTTATACTTTCTGATTCTGAATCAATTGGTTCATCTGTAACAGGTTCCTCTTCTTCAGAAGGAACTGTGGTTTCAGAAGTATCAGTGTTCTCAGGAGTATCTGCATTTTCTACGGGGGGTTCAATTGATTCGGGCTGATACTTCGGATTTGTCAAAAAGCATAGTGCCACAGAAATGCAAGCTACAATAGCAACAACAATGATCCAAAATGCGGGCTTCTTGTAATTCAATACCGTTTTAACCCGCTCTTTTACACCTACTTCGCCAAAGGCGAGCGGGCAGGTCATAAGGATTTTCTTTTGCATGCTGCAGGAAAGCATAGCATGAGAATAGGCTTTCTTTCCGTTCATCTCCAGGTCTTTGATCACCTTTTCATCACAAGCCAATTCAATATCCCGGCAAAACAGGATATAAGCGATCCATATCAGCGGATTGAACCAATAGACTGCCTGCAGCAGATATCCCAGCGGTTTCCACCAGTGATCCTTTCGTTTCAAATGGGCCTGCTCGTGAGCGAGTACATAAGTTATTTGTCTTTCCTCTATGCTGGAGGAGAGATAAATTCTGGGTCTGATGATTCCCAGGATAAAAGGCGATTTTACAGCATCACAGAGCCAGATATTGTCACGCAGCAAAATTGCTTCCTGACATTTGTTTCGTATCCTAAGATAGCTGAACAAAGCATATCCAAGCAATACGATCAGTCCTGCGCTCCACACAACACCACCGACAGAAATCCAAATTTGCAGCGGATTGGCACTGATATCTGGAGTTGGAGAAACAGACTCATTGATAATGGGATTTAAAGTATCATCTATAAAAGTAACTCCGCTGTTAAGGGCGGGCTCCTGTGCATGCTGAATAACAGAAGGGTTGATGGTTTCTGCACTTGGTATCAGGCTGAAGGTGCTTTCAAAAGAGAGTGGGAAAATCAGGCGGATTGCCACCATGGCCCAAAGCACGCAAAGAATCCACTTTGGTGCTTTTTTCAAAAATGGTCGTAGTACGATTACTGCTAATATGAGCCAGCTTGCGGAAATGCTCATATTGAGAACCTTCAGAAAAATCACATCCATGACTAAATCTCCTCTGCATGATCGATCATTTTTCGGATTTCTGCTGCTTCCTCTGACGTTAAAGTAGAATTTTTTGTGAAGGCAGCAATGAAAGCTGAAAGTGAGCCGTCAAAGGTATTTTCAATAAACTGTTGGCTTTGAAGCGTGTAAAATTCCTGACGGGAAATCAAGGAAGTTACTGTACCGTTATCGTTCCGGAACAAGCCCTTGTCGCACAGCCGCCGCAGCACATTGTGGGCGGTGGTGCGTTTCCAGTTGAACTCTACTGCCGTGAGTTTTACCAGTTCCGAAGAAGTCACCGGCTCATGCTCCCAAATCATGTCTGCATAACGGGCTTCAATCACGCCCAATTGAATTTCTGCCATAATATATCACTCCTTTTTAAGAGACCACTTTCTGTGGTCTATATATAGACTACAACAAGTAGTCTTATTTGTCAAGAGAGTACCGTTTTGGAAACAAAAAATCCCCTCGCCAAAAGGCGAGAGGACTTCTGATAGATATTTTATGGAATTTCATTTTCTTCTGCGGCTTCGCCGGACTCTTTATCCGGTTCATCCTCCGGGACTTCTCTGCCGGTGATATCCAAATAGAATTGAACGCGGATCATTTCCATATAAGGCTGGAGCCAGAAAGAGCCAAGGCCAAAGGTTCCCAGTGTTAAAAGAGCATACAGAAAGAAACTGAGGTACAGGGCGAACAAACGCCGTTTGTGGCCCTTCATCAGCTGGCAGCTGCGCTTCAGGGACTCCAGAATACCGCATTTGGAGTCTTCC
>JAFTZF010000008.1 GCA_017464645.1 Lachnospiraceae bacterium
AAGAGCCGATCCAATGGAGGGTGGGAGATCGCATACTTTAGTGAGCTGCTTCAATCATTTGCACAGGCAGGCGACAGCTCTGCCAAAGAAGCACTGTGGGATAAATATCAGCAGTTATACGATTCCCTGATGGCCAGAAAAAGGCCAAAGTATGGCTTGTTTCATGAGCGGGATGATTTTGAAGGATTGTGCATTACCCTGGCGACTGATAAGCAGTCTTTTTTGCGAATGGCAAATGATATCGGAAATCTTTACAGACAAAGGCCGTTTTACAGTGAATGGGGATTTGAACAGTTGTATGAACTGAAAGGGAAATACTATGCATCCTCGTTAACCAAACTGGCAAAACAGTCCGAGAATCTTGCGGCTTACCTGCAGGCGCAGCATGACTGGGAAAAGGAATGTGAGGAACAAAGGAGCAAGCACCGGGACGTCCAGAAAAAAGGTATTTCTTTATCTTTGTGTTTGGCGAAAACGGCAGATAGGGAGACTGTTTTACACTATGCCGAGCTTTATCGTAGTCAGACAGATAAGAGAGAGCGGGCAGAAGCGTTGAAAGCCTTTGGTAGCTGTGTATATCCGGAAGATCCGGCTCCGATCCTTGCGGATACGCTGTCTGATTGCAAAGAACTGGAAGGGGCAGCATGGCAGGCGTTAGCCCAAATTCGTCATCCTGTGGTGCGGGAGTTTGCGCTGGAGAATTTGGAGAGAAACAAAGAGGCGGCTATTGCGGTTATGATCAAAAATTATCAGCCGGATGATACCAAAATGCTGGAAGAGATCGTTAAATCGATTCCGGTTGACCGGGCTGAGATATTTGGATGGCACTGGATACACATGGATGTGCTGAACATGGAAGAGGATGGTCAGAAAGCACCGGCTTCTGTGCTGAAACATATTTATGAGACTACCTATTGTTCCAATTGCCGTAAAGAGGCGCTTGGGCAGTTGGGAAAGAGGCGCCTGTTGACGGATGAGATATTGCAGGAGTGTCTGCTGGACAGCAGCGAGGAAATCCGCAGTTATGCGAACCGGTGTCTGAGCAGGAGAAAAGGGAATATTCATGGCTGCGTCAGCGGTGATGATGAGACATAATTCTTCCGAATTTAGCAGTTGAAAAATATGACGAATTACGGTATAGTATTACAAATAGGCTTTTGTTAGGCCTTGACAAGAGGAGAGATGAAAAATGAAGCTGAGACTGGCTGTGATTCCGGGTGATGGAATTGGTCCGGAGATCGTAAGAGAGGCACGGAAGGTGCTGGACAAAGTGGCTGAGGTTTATGGTCATGAGATTGAGGCGCAGGAGGTTCTCATGGGCGGTGCATCCATTGATGTGTATGGAGATCCGCTGACTGATGAGACTTTGGAGACTATTCAGAAACAGGATGCCATTTTGATGGGGTCTGTAGGTGGAAATGCAGCGACTTCTCCCTGGTATAAGCTGCCGCCTAATAAGCGGCCGGAAGCGGCACTATTGCGGCTTCGCAAGGAGATGGGCCTGTTTGCAAATTTAAGACCTGCTCATTTGTACAATGAGCTGCGGGATGCATGTCCTCTGCGGGAAGATATTATCGGGGACGGCTTTGATATGATGATCATGCGGGAGCTGACCGGCGGCCTGTACTTTGGTGAGAGAAAGACCGAAGAGGTGGACGGTGTTGTGACCGCTATGGATACACTCATTTACAATGAAAATGAGATTCGCCGGATCACAAAGCGGGGCTTTGACATTGCTATGAAGCGCCGGAAGAAGGTGACCAGCGTGGATAAGGCAAATGTGCTGGATTCCTCCAGATTGTGGAGAAAGATCGTGGAAGAAGTGGCACAGGACTATCCGGAGGTTACATATGAGCACATGCTGGTAGACAACTGTGCCATGCAGCTGGTGAGAAATCCCCAGCAGTTTGATGTGATCCTGACTGAGAATATGTTTGGTGATATTCTCTCTGATGAGGCAAGTATGGTGACCGGTTCCCTGGGCATGCTGGCCAGCGCCAGTCTGAATGATACCAAGTTCGGTCTGTACGAGCCCAGCGGCGGTTCTGCGCCTGATATTGCAGGCAAGGGTATTGCGAACCCCATTGCGACTATTTTATCTATGGCCATGATGCTGCGTTACAGCTTTGACCTGGACAAAGAGGCGGATGCAGTGGAGGCAGCCGTGCAGCAGGTACTGACTGAGGGCTATCGCACAGGCGATATTATGTCTGAGGGCTGCAAGCTGGTTGGTACAGTAGAGATGGGCGATCTGATCGCTGAGCGGATCTAAGCTTGGATTGTAACATACATGTGATGAAATTGTGATGGATAGGAGTGTTTTAATATGAGAAGTGATGCAGTAACAAAGGGCATGCAGCAGGCGCCCCACAGAAGTTTGTTCAATGCACTGGGATTGACCCAGGAGGAGCTGGAGAAGCCGTTAGTAGGTATTGTCAGCTCTTATAATGAGATCGTGCCGGGACATATGAACCTGGATAAGATCGTAGATGCCGTAAAGATAGGTGTTGCCATGGCAGGCGGAACTCCCATTGTGTTCCCGGCAATCGCAGTCTGTGACGGTATTGCCATGGGACATCCGGGCATGAAGTATTCCCTGGTAACCCGTGATCTGATTGCGGATTCCACCGAGTGTATGGCTATGGCTCATCAGTTTGATGCGCTGGTCATGGTGCCCAACTGTGATAAAAATGTACCGGGACTTCTGATGGCAGCAGCCAGACTGAATATTCCCACTGTATTTGTCAGTGGCGGCCCCATGCTGGCCGGTCACGTAAAGGGACAGAAGAGAAGCCTTTCCAGCATGTTTGAGGCAGTAGGCTCTCATGCGGCAGGCACCATGACAGAAGAGGAAGTAAGAGAGTTTGAAGAGAAGGTGTGCCCCACCTGCGGCTCCTGCTCCGGTATGTATACTGCCAATAGTATGAACTGTCTGACTGAGGCTCTGGGTATGGGTCTTCCCGGAAACGGAACGATTCCGGCTGTTTACTCTGAGCGTATCAAGCTGGCAAAACACGCTGGTATGCAGGTCATGGAGCTGTGGAGAAAGAATATCCGCCCCCGCGACATTATGACTGAGAAGGCATTTTTAAATGCTCTGGCTGTGGACATGGCGTTGGGATGCTCTACCAACAGTATGCTGCATCTGCCGGCGATCGCTCATGAAGCAGGGGTGGAGCTGAACATGGAGCTGGCAAATGAGATCAGTGCAAAGACCCCCAATCTGTGCCATCTGGCACCGGCAGGCCCCACTTATATGGAGGACCTGAATGAGGCTGGCGGTGTTTATGCAGTCATGAATGAGTTGAATAAAAAGAACCTGTTATATACAGATTTGATCACTGCTACAGGCAAGACCGTAGGCGAGAACATTGCAGGATGCGTAAACCGCAATCCGGAGGTTATTCGTCCTATCGAGAATCCCTACAGCCAGACCGGCGGTATTGCGGTGCTGAAGGGTAATCTGGCACCGGATACAGGCGTTGTAAAGCGCTCTGCCGTAGTGCCCGAGATGATGGTGCATGAAGGACCGGCCCGGGTATTTGACTGCGAAGAGGATGCTATCGCAGCCATCAAGGGAGGCAAGATCGTGGCAGGCGATGTGGTAGTTATCCGCTATGAAGGCCCCAAAGGCGGCCCCGGTATGCGGGAGATGCTGAACCCCACCTCTGCAATTGCAGGTATGGGCCTTGGATCCACCGTAGCTCTGATCACAGACGGACGCTTCAGCGGCGCTTCCAGAGGAGCTTCCATCGGACATGTGTCTCCGGAAGCAGCTGTGGGCGGACCCATTGCTCTGGTAGAAGAGGGTGACATCATCAAGATCAATATTCCGGAGAATAAGCTGGAACTGGCTGTTTCTGATGAGGAACTGGCAGCAAGAAAGGCGAAATGGCAGCCCAGAGAGCCCAAGATCACCACAGGCTATCTGGCACGCTATGCAAAGATGGTAACCTCCGGAAACAGAGGAGCCATTCTGGAGAAATAATCTGATTTTAAATACAGACAGAGATAGAAAGGGGAATATAACATGCAGCTGACCGGTGCGGAAATCGTAATTGAATGCATGAAAGAACAAGGCGTGGATACCATTTTCGGTTATCCGGGCGGAACTATTTTAAATATATATGATGCTTTATATAAACATCCGGAGATCAATCATATTTTGACCTCCCATGAGCAGGGAGCCTCCCATGCGGCAGACGGTTATGCACGCTCCACCGGAAAAGTGGGTGTGTGCTTTGCCACCTCCGGCCCGGGTGCAACCAACCTGGTAACGGGTATTGCTACTGCATACATGGATTCGGTTCCTATGGTAGCCATTACCTGTAACGTAGGAACTCCTCTGCTGGGAAGAGACTCCTTCCAGGAGATTGATATTACAGGCGTGACTATGCCTATCACCAAACACAATTTTATTGTAAAGGATGTAAATAAGCTGGCGGATACCATTCGCCGCGCTTTCCATATTGCCAAGTCCGGACGTCCGGGCCCGGTGCTGGTGGATATCACTAAGGATGCCACTGCAAATCAGGCGGAATATGTATATCAGGAGCCCAAGGCAGCTCCCCGCGTGACAGATACCATCAAAGAAGATGATATTGCTCAGGCAGTGAAAATGATCGGCAAAGCAGAGCGCCCCTTCATTTTCGTGGGCGGCGGCGCTGTTATTTCCAGTGCGGCTGAGGAAGTGACGGAACTGGCTCACAAGATCCAGGCGCCTGTATGTGACAGTTTGATGGGTAAGGGTGCTTTCTCCGGAGAAGATCCCTTATATGCAGGTATGCTGGGTATGCATGGAACTAAGACTGCTAACTTCGGTGTGACTAACTGTGACCTGCTGATCGCTATCGGAGCCCGCTTCAGTGACCGTGTGACCGGAAATGCAGCCCGCTTCGCGAAAAAGGCAAAGATTCTGCAGATTGATATCGATCCGGCAGAAATCAATAAAAATGTCACAGTAGCCGGCAGTATCATCGGTGATGTAAAAGAAGTGCTGAAGGTTCTCAATGGGAAGCTGGAGGCTTCTGAGCATCCCCAGTGGCTGGCTGAGATTGATGCACTGCGCAATAAATATCCGCTGAAGTATGAGCAGGATAAGCTGACAGGTCCTTATGTTATCCAGGAACTGTACCGTGTGACCAGGGGTGAGGCCATTGTGACTACAGATGTAGGACAGCACCAGATGTGGGCGGCTCAGTATTATAAATACAAACAGCCCAGAACCCTGCTGACCTCCGGCGGCCTTGGTACCATGGGATATGGTCTGGGAGCCTGCATTGGAGCCAAAGTGGGCAATCCGGATAAGATCGTAGTAAATATTGCGGGAGATGGATGCTTCCGTATGAATTTAAATGAACTGGCAACTGCTTCCCGTTACAATATTCCTATCATTCAGGTGGTTATCAACAACCATGTGCTGGGCATGGTGCGCCAGTGGCAGACTCTGTTCTACGGTCATCGTTATTCTGCAACTGTGCTGGATGACAAGGTGGACTTTGTGAAGGTAGCAGAGGGCCTTGGCTGCACTGGGATTCGTGTGACCAGGAGAGAAGAAATGGGCCCTGCCCTGGAGAAA
>JAFTZF010000009.1 GCA_017464645.1 Lachnospiraceae bacterium
AACGGCAGACCGGATCTGTTCAAGGCCAATGCAAAAAAGTATACGGATGCGGAGCTGGCAGAGATCATTGCAGATAATGCCAGACCCATTTTTGTAGGAACAGATGAAGCAGGAGAGGTGCTGGGGTATGCTTTCTGTGTGTTCCAGCAGCACATCGGCAACAATATTCTGACGGATATCAGGACCCTGTACATCGATGATCTGTGTGTGGATGAGACCAGGCGGGGCATGCACATCGGCAAGCAGCTGTATGAGTATGTGCTGGCCTTTGCAAAGGCGCAGGGTTGCTATAACCTGACCTTAAATGTATGGTCCTGCAATGAGAGCGCCATGCGGTTTTATGAAAAGTGCGGCCTGGTGCCCCAGAAGATCGGCATGGAGAAGATTTTATAAATGTTCCGTGCAGACAGGAGTTCTTGGGAGAAACAGTTGAAAAAGCATTGCGAATAAGCTATACTATAGAGGCAAATGTGCAACAATACAGATTAATAAGATAAAGGATGGTAAAAGAAATGGCATTATTAAAACAGTGGCGTGATATGGCCTACAGTCAGCAGCAGGACAGAGGAATGATGCAGAAATTCTGGGGCACCTATTTTGATATAGAGAAGGGGATTTATGAGCAGCTTCTGGAAAATTCGGATGAGGAAGTAAAAGGAACCGTAAAAGAGTTGGCTGAGAAATACGGCCAGGAGGTTCTGACCATGACCGGTTTCCTGGATGGCATCAATGACAGCCTGGTAGAGCCCAACCCCATTGATGACATGGAAGAGGATACTGTAGTTTCTCTGAAGTTTGACAAAGAGAAACTGTACAAGAACATGGTAGCAGCCAAGGCGGATTGGCTCTATGAGCTGCCCCAGTGGGAGGCTATTTTCTCCGAGGAGAAGAGAAAAGAGCTGTACATGGAGCAGAAGAAGTCCGGTACTATCGTGAAGGGCGCCAAGATCGGCAGAAACGATCCCTGTCCCTGTGGCAGCGGCCTGAAGTATAAGAAGTGCTGCGGCAAAGGAATGTAAAATTATGACAGGCTTTTTTCTGATTGTTGGAATTGCATGTCTGTTGTATTATGTAGGGATCGTTGCTTTTGCAGGACTTACGTTATCTTTTTCAGGCATCTGGCTCCTCATCAGCCTGGCTTCATTTGCAGTGGTCGGGGTTAAAAAGAGCACCCGGCTGCTTGCGCTTGTGCAGCGAATTCCGGAGTGGGCTCGTCAGATTGCGGCAGCTTTGTTTATCTTGGGACTTGTGGGTTTTCTTGTGGCCCAGGGCTGCATTATCAGTGGCATGAGAAGCAAGCCGCAGCAGGAATTAGACGGAATCATTGTATTGGGAGCTCAGGTAAGAGGCACCCGGGTCAGCCGGGCATTGGCCCAGCGTTTGAATGCGGCTGCGGATTATCTGGAGAAACATCCCGATGCTTATGTGATCGTATCCGGCGGACAAGGTCCGGGAGAGGACTTAAGTGAAGCGGAGGCCATGAGCCTGTATTTGCAGGAAAAAGGCATTCCGGCGGAGCGGATCATCCTGGAAGCTCAGTCCACCAGTACGGCGGAGAATCTGGGCTTCAGCTTTGAATTGCTGAAGGACCCGGAGGATGAGATGGGAGTGGTGACCAATGGCTTCCATGTGTTCCGGGCTGTGCATATTGCCAGAGCCCAGGGCGTGGAAGTGACCGGAGTTGCTGCCAAGACCGATTGGTGGATGCTGCCCCATTATATGATGCGGGAGGCCTTTGCCCTGGTGAAGGATTTCCTTGTGGGAAATGCAAAATAGAGAGCAGTTTTGCAAAATCTCCAGGTTGACAAACCGATTTTGCGTGCTATAATGAAAACATCTGAAAACAGCAGAGAAATGACTGCTGTTTCTATAAAGGAAAAGTGTAGAAGAGACCAGTAGACTGCCAAGTGTGCCAGAGAGAGATGCCATGTGCTGCAAGCGTCTTCACAGGAAGCAGGCCCGAAAAGCTTATAGTGGATCGGAGCATCGAAGACCAGCTCGGAGCGGCCCTAATCCGGCCCGGTGATTCCGTTATCATCAGAATGAAGCCGCCAGAAGTCCTGTGGACATTCTGGAAAAAGGGTGGAACCGCGATACCTATCGTCCCTTTCTGTCAGTGACAGAAGGGGATTTTTTTGTGCGAAGCAATGAGCCACGCACAAGACAAAGCCGGCAGATGCCGCATCAACGAGGAAACCACAGGTTTACGAGTTGGAAGCGTGGCGTGTATACATGGCGTGCACGGCGAAAGAAGATCAGCAGTTCAAGAAAAAGAAAGGAAGAAAAACCATGAAGATTACTTTGAAAGATGGTTCCGTTAAGGAATACGCAGAAAGCAGATCTGTCTATGACATTGCCCTGGACATCAGCGAAGGCCTGGCAAGAGCAGCCTGCGCCGGCGAAGTGGACGGTGAAGTAGTGGATTTGAGAACAGTAGTAGATAAGGATTGTCAGCTCAGCATTCTGACAGCCAGAGATAAAGAGGGTCTGCGTACCCTGCGCCATACCTGCTCTCATGTGCTGGCGGAGGCTGTAAAGCAGCTGTATCCTGAGGCAAAGCTGGCTATCGGACCGTCTATTGACGATGGATTTTACTATGATTTCGAGTGCCAGTCCTTCAGCAGAGAGGACCTGGATGAAATTGAAAAGGTCATGAAGAAAATCATCAAGCAGGGCGCGCGCCTGGAAAGATTCACCCTGCCCAGAGCAGAAGCGATTGCATTCATGCAGGAGAAAGGTGAGCCCTACAAAGTAGAGCTCATCGAGGATCTTCCGGAGGACGCAGAGATTTCCTTCTACAAGCAGGGCGATTTTACAGACCTGTGTGCAGGCCCCCATCTGATGAATACCAAAGGCATCAAGGCATTTAAACTGATTTCTTCTTCCGGTGCTTACTGGAGAGGAAGCGAGAAGAATAAAATGCTTACCAGAATCTACGGTACTGCTTACGGCACCAAGGAAGAGCTGGAAGCCCATATGGAGCATCTGGAGGATATCAAGCGCCGGGATCATAACAAACTGGGCCGTGACATGGAACTGTTCACTACCGTTGATGTAGTAGGACAGGGTCTGCCCCTTTTGATGCCCAACGGCGTGATCATGATCAAAGAGCTGCAGCGCTGGATCGAGGATCTGGAGGACAATGAGTGGGGTTACGTGCGTACCAAGACTCCCCTGATGGCTAAAAGTGATCTGTACAAGATCTCCGGACACTGGGATCATTACAAGGATGGCATGTTCGTACTGGGCGACGAGGAGAAGGACAAGGAAGTCTTTGCTCTGCGTCCCATGACCTGCCCCTTCCAGTACTATGTATACAAAGCAGGACAGCACAGCTATCGTGATCTGCCTCTGCGCTACGGCGAGACATCTACCCTGTTCCGTAACGAGGATTCCGGAGAAATGCATGGTCTGACCCGTGTGCGTCAGTTTACCATTTCCGAGGGACATCTGATCGTAACACCGGAGCAGATGGTAGAAGAGTTCAAGGGTTGCCTGGCTCTGGCAAAGCATTGTCTGGAGACACTGGGTGTAAACGAGGATGTGACTTACCGTCTGTCCAAGTGGGATCCCAACAACAAAGAGAAATACATTGGGGATGAGGCTGTTTGGGAAGAGACCCAGGGTCACATCCGCCGGGTACTGCAGGAGCTGGAGATTCCCTTCTACGAGGCAGAGGGTGAGGCAGCATTCTATGGTCCCAAGGTAGACATCCAGGCTAAGAACGTATACGGCAAGGAAGATACCATGATCACCATTCAGTGGGATGCGATTCTGGCTGAGCAGTTCGACATGTACTACATCGACCAGAACGGTGACAAGAAGCGCCCCTACATCATCCACAGAACCTCCATCGGCTGCTACGAGCGTACTCTGGCATGGCTTATTGAGAAATATGCAGGCAACTTCCCCACATGGCTGGCTCCGGAGCAGGTTCGTGTACTGCCCATTTCTGAGAAATATGTGGATTACGCAAATGAGGTCTGCAAGCAGTTGAAGGTCAACAAGGTGCGTGCATCTGTGGACAGCCGCGATGAGAAGATCGGTTATAAGATTCGCGAAAGCCGTCTGGCCCATGTGCCCTACATGCTGGTAGTGGGAGCCAAGGAAGAAGAGGACAAAGTAGTATCTGTCCGCAGCCGTTATCTGGGCGATGAGGGCCAGAAATCTCTGGATACCTTTATTGACGAAATCTGCAAGGAAATCCGTACCAAGGAAATCCGCAAAATCCAGGTAGAAGAGAACAAATAAGCCTATCCACTATTTTTGTAAAAAAACGAAAAAAGTGCTTGACTTTTGTAATCCACCTATAGTATACTAGCAAAGCGGGTTGGAAATACAGCCCGCAAGCATGGGGTCTTAGCTCAGCTGGGAGAGCATCTGCCTTACAAGCAGAGGGTCACAGGTTCGAGCCCTGTAGGCCCCATATGGCGAGATAGCTCAGTTGGCTAGAGCACGCGGTTCATACCCGCGGTGTCGGGGGTTCAAATCCCTTTCTCGCTACTGAGGAGAGTTTCAAAACCGAAAGGTTTTGGAACTCTTTTTTTACTCTATAGAAACTTCGTTCTTATAGAGCAAAAACGCTGCGTTGTACGCTATTTCACTAAGGCCCGAAAGCGAGCCGAGTGAAATATGTGTCCGCGAGGATGTGCAGGGGCGTGGATAAGGAAAGCATTGCTACGCAAACGCACCCTGCACAAGAGTTTGCAAGCAAACTCTTTATTCTACTCCGGTAAGGGAAAATTCCGATGAAAAAGAGAACTTTGAGACTTTGCTGAAAAAAGAGAAGATATATTGGAAGAAGTATGGTATAATAAACTGCATAGTAGGTTTATAAAAGACAGGAGAGGCAGATGTATCGGATTTTAGATTCGTTAAATGGTAAAGTGTATCAAGAATTGGTTTCTTTGCTTATAAAACGGAGCGATTCTTTCTTGTTTCATTTACCTAATATGGGAAAAACAGTTGTGAATCACCGTAATGCGCCATTTATGACAGGTTACCCTATTGGATATTCAAAAGAGAAAGATCAGGATTTGCATCTGGCGTATATGAAATGGGTAAAGAGATACATTGACCTTATACGGGATGATATTATACAAAGTCATACTGACACAGGTTATTTGGATCAGATTTCAAGTATTGAGATGGAAGTATATCATGTGGCTATCAGCGAGAGAACCAGCGGCTTCTTTGGACAGACAGATGATTTTTCTAAATGGATG
>JAFTZF010000010.1 GCA_017464645.1 Lachnospiraceae bacterium
CCGAAACCATCTGCTCCGCCTGGGCAGTTGCCTCTGCCACCATGCTCTGGGCAGTGCTCTTAGCCTCTTCCGCAATCTGGCTGATCATTTTCTCTAATCCAGTCATACACGACTCTCCTTACTTTTCTATCAGTTGCAACTTATCCCAAAGCGACTCACCTGGCCGCTTATGCGTTCCTAAACCGGAATGGAGTTTACAGCCAGAATAGAAATCAGCAGTGCCAGGATCGCGTAGGTCTCAACCATTGCCGGGAACAGCATTGCCTTACCGAACTGCTCCGGTTTCTTTGCTACAATACCGATGGAAGCTACGGAAGTCTTACCCTGGTGAATTGCAGAGATCAGACCTACAATACCGATGGGAAGGCATGCCGCCAGAACCATCAGACCGGTGGAAACACTGATATCTGCCATGCTTCCGCCTAACAGACCTGTCTTGGACAGGGTAACGAAGGCTACCAGCAGACCGTAAATACCCTGTGTGCCGGGCAGCAGCTGTAAGATCAGAACCTTAGAGAACTTGCTGGGATCCTCTGTTGTAACTCCTGCTGCTGCCTGACCCGCGATTGCTACACCGATGGCAGAACCGATACCTGCCAGAAGTGCTGCTACTGCTGCTCCTAATAATGCGTAAACGCCTCCTAATTGACTCCACATAACTATTTTTCCTCCTTGATATCCATATATTTTGTTTTCATATTAAATGGGTTAAAGGCTCTGCCTCCGCCCTCATAAAACTTACCAAAGAACTCTACATACTGCAGACGATTGGTGTGTACATAGGCTCCCAGCAGGTTGATCAAAAGATTCAGTGTATGTCCCACAATAAACACCAGGATGAATACGATGGCTCCTCCTACACCGCTTCCCATCATGCTTCCCATAGAGTTGATAACGGAAGCAATAACGCCGGTGGCAAGTCCCAGAGCCAGCAGTCTGGAGTAGGACAATACGTCGCTGAGCCAACCGGTCACATTGTACAGATCGTATGCACCCAGCGCGATCCGGAGTACCCAGTTCTTATTGGCTCGTCCCGACATGAGACAGATGCCGATTGCGCCTCCGATGGCCATCACCTTCGCCAGTGTACCCACAAACGGCGGGAAGGTAATATGCATCTGGGAAATGGATGCAAACATGGAGCTTGGCAGGAACATGAGGATCAGTCCCACCAGGAAAATCGCCCACAGTCCCACATCGCAAAAGGCATCCAGATATTTCTTGTCCCTGATGAGCATATATGCTTTTATGCCAAGACCCAGGAACATGTGGATCAAGCCGAACAGCATGGAATACACCAGCATCTTCATGGGGTCATTCAAGGGAACGAACCACAGTGGCTTGATGGTCACCTGTTTTCCAAAGAATACCCTGGACACTACATCCACCACGTCTCCAAAATAGCTGCCGAACATGACACCCCAGAATACCGTGGACAGTCCGCAGTACAGGAACATCCGAAGAGATTTCTTCATGCCGTCACCCATACGCGGGAACTTCTTCAACATCACAAAACACGACGTCGAAATGATCAAGCCGTATGCCGCATCAGAAAGCATCAGTCCGAACAGGAAAATGTAACACCAGGACATGACCGTAGTCGGGTCGATCTCTCCTTTGCCCGGAAGCCCGAAAGACTCCACCACACCTTCAAAGGAAGAAGACAGTGTACTGTTCTTCATGAGAATTGGGGCTTCCTCATCCTCGGGGACCTCCGTCACCTCCACCGCCAGAGTGAATGTTTCATCCAGCTCTTTTGCTAAAGCTCCTGCCGCCTTCTCCGGCACATAACCGGTAACCAGGAATGTGTTTTTGGACTGGAGCAGTTCACCCAGGACCTGATATTTTGCCAGTCGCACCCGGTAATAATCCGCTGCCAGCTCCAACTCTCTTCTGGACTCTGCGCAGGCTGCGATCTGCTCTTGCAGTTCTTCGTTTTCCCGCATCAGCTCCAACCGCTTCTGCCGCACCTGGGCCTGGCGCTGGGCCGGAATCAGGCTGCCTACCTGAGAGGGCCTTGCAAAGCCCTTGGTCCTCAGTCCCTCTTCCATGATCTGAGCATCCTTCTTTCCGCAAAGGACGCACACATAGGTCTGACTTTTATCTGCGGAAACAACCTCTGCATAAAAGCCCTCCACCTGAGGGGCCACCTGGCCAATGAGCTCATACAGCTGCTCTGTACTCAGAAGGGCCGGAATGGCTCCGATCATAGCCGCGGTCTTCTCCGTGCCCGTAAAATTCATAGGCACATCCAGATTCTTCCAGGGCTCCAGCGCCTCGTACTGATTCTCCCGCTTCTGAATATTGGCCTTATTTTCTGCGATCTGTCTGGAAAGAGATACGATCTGACGGGCTTTTGCCATGATCTCATTCTGTCTTGCGATCACATCCTCATACTCTTCCATATCCGCCAGAGCTTTGCCCTCCAGCGATGACAACATCCCTTTCTTTTCCGGAGCATATGTCTGCAGTATCTCTAAAGCGCTCTCCGCAAGCTGGGCATTTTTTTCAAAAATGCCTCTGGCACTGGACGTATCCGTCTTTTTGAATACATCATCTTCTTCTACTTTTGTGTCAATCTCTATCACGCCTCTTCTCTGAAGAAATTCCAGAACTTTCTTTCGTTCCTTCTTCAGCGCACAAATGCTGATACGACGCATCTGCAATACTGCCATATACATCCCTCCTTTCTACCATGTCGTCCTATTCTTTCAGAACTTTTCTAAATCAACTCTGCAATGACTGCCTCCACTGCCTTGTCTTCTTTTCTGCCGGCAAACTCCTTTAAGGCCTCAATTTCCTTTTCAGCCAGTTCCTTGGCGCCGTTCAGAATAACCTGTCCACGGTCTTTCGTTTCTGCCATGGCTCCATCAGCCTCTGCTTTCGCTTCTGCCTTAGCCGCCTCCAGAAGAGCCTTCGCTTCCTCTCCGGCTTTTGCCAGAATGGCATCACACTGAGCCCTGGCTTCTTTCAGCTTCTGCTCCGCCTGTGCCTCTGCCTCTTTTACTGCACGAACTGTTTCCTGTACCACCTGATCACCACCTGTTTCTTTTTGTTTTTATTATCCTATATCTTCTCTCTTATTTTCTTTATATCTTCTTTACACTTATACCATGGATTTTACTCTTTCCGGAAAAACAAATCAATAGAGATTTTTTCCTTTGGCCATATCTGAAAAACTTTTTATAGTTTTCCTTATTTTTTCGTTTTCTATAATTGCCACTTGGCTTTATAAATGTTAAAATACAGATAGGTATTATGACTTTTGTCAATTCAAAGGAGGAGAAATCCATGAGCAAGCTTACAATTGCTGAAGAATCCCTTCAGCTGCATTATGACGTGAAAGGTAAAATCGAGGTTGTTTCCACCGTACCTACCGCCAGCGCCCACGACTTATCTCTGGCTTATACGCCCGGCGTAGCCACTCCCTGTCTGGAGATTCAGAAGGATGTAAATAAATCTTACGAGCTGACCCGCCGCCACAACCTGGCCCTGGTAGTTACAGACGGATCTGCTGTCCTGGGTCTGGGCGATATCGGCCCCGAGGCAGGCATGCCCGTCATGGAAGGAAAATGTGTTTTATTCAAAGCCTTCGGCGGTGTAGATGCATTCCCTCTCTGCATAAAGTCCAAAGATGTGGACACTATTGTAGACACCATTTACAATATTTCCGGCAGCTTCGGCGGTATTAATCTGGAGGATATTTCCGCGCCCCGCTGCTTCGAGATCGAACGGAAATTAAAAGAAAAATGTGATATCCCCGTGTTCCATGACGACCAGCACGGAACTGCCGTTGTGGTTCTGGCCGGTATGATCAATGCTCTGAAGCTGACCGGCCGCAAGATGGAGGATCTGTCTGTTGTCTGTAACGGTGCCGGTGCGGCCGGAACTGCTATTATCAAACTGCTGATGGCTATGGGCTTAAAGGATGTGGTATTCTGTGACCGCACAGGCGCCATCTATGAGGGCCGCGAGCAGGGCATGAATCCCAGTAAGATAGAGCTGGCTGCCATTTCCAACCCCAATAAGAAAAAGGGCTCCTTAAAAGACGTTATCGTGGGCGCAGATGCCTTTATCGGCGTATCCGCTCCCGGTTCCCTGACACCGGAAATGATTCAGACTATGGCTCCTAATCCTATTATCTTCGCTATGGCAAATCCTACTCCGGAAATTATGCCGGATGAAGCAAGAGCTGCCGGCGCTGCTGTGGTTGGTACAGGCCGCAGCGACTTCCCCAACCAGATCAACAATGTACTGGCATTCCCGGGCATCTTCCGCGGTGCCTTCGATGTGCGCGCATCCGATATCAACGACGAGATGAAGATTGCGGCATCCCGTGCCATTGCAGGCCTGGTTTCTGACGAAGACCTGAGCCCGGATTACATTATCCCGGCCGCCTTTGACGAGCGTGTTGCTCCCGCAGTTTCCAAGGCTGTAGCTGAGGCTGCCCGCAAGTCCGGTGTGGCAAGACTGTAACATACATAAGACGTTTCCACCATATATATAAAGCATGAAACGCTTCTGCACTTCCTGTGATAAACAGGTGTACAGAAGCGTTTTTCCATTTATTTCAGATCAATCCCGTTTTTATGCATTTTTCCAGGTAGACCTTTAATTTGGGTTCAGTTCCCGAGGGACGCAGCACGGCTTTTTCTCCATCCTCCAGCCATAGTTCCAACACGTCCGCCGGAGGAAGTCCCCTGCAGCCCTTCTGATAGTCCTCATAACGGATGACCCTCTGGCCCTGAAATCTCAATTTCCCGTTCCGGGCCAGCCCTTTTCGGATCTGATCCATACGCTTTTTGCACTCCTCTGGAGAAAACTCATACACCTGCTGACTGGTTTCATAGCGTCCATACTCTTTATAGATTTCTTCCAGCCTTTGCCACAGAGTCTTTCCCTGGGTTTTATAGGTATCCGCCATCTCACAGATGAGCATACTGGCCCCTACACCGTCCTTGTCCCGCACATAGGTGCCTCCAAGATAACCACAGCTTTCTTCAAAGCCAAACAAATACCGATCCAGCTCTCCCAGCTGCTCCAGCCGCTCCATCTGCTCTCCAATATATTTAAAACCGGTAAGGGTATTGATCACTTCCACGCCATGGCGCTCTGCTATTTTCTCTGCCAGAACCGTGCTCACAATGGTTTTCAAAAGCACCGGCCGCTCTGGCAGTGTTCCCTGCTCCCGTCTGCTGGTCAACAGGTAATCCAGCAGCAGGATACCCACCTGGTTTCCGCTTAAGATCTCATAGCTGCTATCCCTTCTGGCCGCTACTCCCACCCGGTCGCTATCCGGATCCGTAGCCAGCAAAATATCTGCATCCAGTTTCTGACACCACAAAAGCCCCAGCTCCATAGCCTGAGGATTTTCCGGATTGGGATAGGGACAGGTAGGAAAGGCGCCATCCGGCCTGCTCTGCTCCGGCACCACCTGCAGTTCCTTTATCCCGATGCGCTGCAAAATACTTACCACCCAGTCAAGCCCTGCGCCATGGAGGGGAGTATAGACCACTTTCAAGCCGCCTGTCAGTTCTTTGCGGGTGCGGCATTTGCAGATTTCTTCTAAAAACGCCTCCTTCACCTCTTCCCGGATCCAATAAATTTTACCTGTCTGCCCCTCCGGCTGCCCGGCAGTGTTTCTTTCTTCCTCCCGGATGCATCTGCTGATTTCCCGGGCCTCCTTTTCTGTGATCTGTCCCCCATGGGCTCCATAGACCTTGTAGCCATTGTATTCCGATGGATTGTGACTGGCCGTGATACAGATGCCCAAATGGCAGTGCAGATATCGCACAGCAAAGGAAAGGGCCGGTGTAGGCGACAGTTTCGGATAAATCCAGGGCTCGCATCCCTCCAGGGCCAGGATCCGTGCCGCCTCTCTGGCAAATTCCTCCGAATGGCGACGGCTGTCATAAGCAATAGCCACCTTAGGATTCCCCTCCCCCGAGATCTCTTTTGCATAGGCGGCCACACCTCGGGTGGCTGCCCGGATGACTTGCAGATTCATCTGCCCTTCCTGCTCTCCCATGACAGAGCGCAGGCCGCCTGTTCCAAATGTGAGTTTCATACGCTTTACTCCTTTTATCTCAGGGACAGCTGAGCAACAGCTCCAGCTCCCCTTCCACTTCCACTTTCCGGCAGTGGACAGATACTGAAAAACTATCCCCTGGCCAAAGCTCCTCTTCTCCCTTTCCAAACAGCTTCCCCTGCCCCCGCAAAACCACCAGGGAGAAAAATCGCTCCCCTGAATACCGGATTCCCTGACAGGCTCTCTCCCGGGACAGTTCCTCAAAATCCAGCACTGCTTTCCCTTCCACTTCATAGCTCCACACCGAAAAATATTCACAGGCTTCCAGCAAGATCCCGGAATATCCATTGCCCCAAACCCGCTGGCCCAGGGGGCTTCGCCCCCTCAGAGCCGGCGTAAAGCCCAGAACATCCGCAGCCTGTTCAACATGAAGCTGGCGTTTCTGATGATTTCTATCCTCCCGGTCATAATCATAGACCCGATACGTGATATTGGAGCACTGCTGCACCTCAGCCACGCAGATTCCTGCCCCAATGGCATGGAGCATACCCGAAGGAATAAAAAACACATTTCCTTTTTTTACCGGCACTTTTCTGCAGATCTCCAAAAGCGTACCATTTTGAATGCGTTTTCGGAATTCCTTTTCTGACACCGTATGCTTTAATCCATAATACAGAAAGGCCCCCGGCTCATGGTCCAACACATACCACATCTCCGTCTTTCCTGAAGAATACCCCTGCTGCCAGGCATAAGCGTCATCGGGATGCACCTGCACAGACAGCGCCTCCCTGGCATAAATCAGTTTGATAAACAGAGGCGGCCTGGAAAATACCCAGTTCTCCCGGCCCCAAATATATTCCTTCCATACCGTTTCCACCCGCTTCATCTTTGCGCGAACACTCCTGTCCCATAGCTGTCCCGGAACCAGGCATAAGTATTTCGGATCCCTGTCTCCAAATCTATTTTTGGCTCCCAGCCAAGAGCTCGCAGGCGGCTGCTGTCCACCACCTTGCGCATGGTCCCATCCGGCTTTGAACCATCCCAGACAATCTCTCCTTCAAACCCTGTGATTCTTTGAATCAACCTGGCCAACTCCAGAATGGTCACTTCTTTTCCGCTTCCCACATTAAAGAACTCATTTCCCTGATAATGGTCCAGCAAAAACAGACAGGCATCTGCCAGATCATCCACATGAAGGAACTCCCGCAGAGGTCTGCCGCTGCCCCAGACGGTAACGGTTTTATCACCCCGAAGCCTGGCTTCATGAAACTTACGCAAAAGAGCCGGAAGCACATGGGAATTCTCCAAAGAAAAATTATCCTCCCTGCCGTAGAGATTGCAGGGCATGACGCTGATGTAATCGGTTCCATACTGCCGGTTGTAGCAGGCGCACATTTTCAGCCCCGCGATCTTCGCCAGGGCATAACCCTCGTTGGTATGTTCCAGATAGCCACTCAGCAGGTATTCTTCCTTAATGGGCTGGGGGCATTCCCGGGGATAAATGCAGGAGCTGCCCAGGAACAACAGCTTCTTTACCTGATTTCTAAAGGAGGCATCTATGACATTGCACTGTATCTGAAGATTTTCCATTATAAAATCCGCAGGACAGGTGTTATTGGCATGGATACCGCCCACCTTTGCAGCTGCCAGGATTACGTAATCCGGCTTCTCCGCCGCAAAAAAAGCTTCCACCTCTGCCTGGCGGGTCAAATCCAGTTCCTGATGGGTGCGGGTCAGAATGTTGCTAAATCCGGCCTCCTTCAGCCTGCGTACCAGGGCCGAACCCACCAGCCCCCGGTGGCCTGCCACATAAATCTTACCATGGCGGTCCAGAGGCCGCGGCCGGTTTCGTTCTGTTCTTTCTTCCATGGTTTTATTCCTCCCGCTTTCCTGCCCGGCACAGTGCCATATCTGCATCCACCATTTTATTTACCAGCTCCTCAAAAGATGTCCGACGGGGATTCCACCCAAGCCTGGTCCGGGCTTTGGTTGGGTCGCCCAGCAGCAGATCCACCTCTGCCGGTCGGAAAAACCTGGGACTTACCTTCAGCACGGCTCGTCCTGTAGCTGCATCAATCCCCTGCTCTTCCAGTCCGTCACCCTCAAACCGCAGCGTGATGCCTGCCCTGGCAAAGGCCAACTGGGCAAATTCCCGCACGGTACGGGTCTCTCCCGTGGCAATCACATAGTCCTCAGGTGCTTCTTGCTGCAGCATCAGCCACATGCACTCCACATAGTCCTTTGCATATCCCCAGTCCCGTTTAGCATTCAGATTGCCCAAATACAGCACCTCCTGTTGCCCTGATGCAATACGGGCTGCCGCCAGCGTGATCTTCCGGGTCACAAAGGTCTCGCCCCTGCGTTCAGACTCATGGTTGAATAAGATCCCATTTACCGCAAACATGCCATAGGCTTCCCGATAATGTCTGGTTATCCAGAATCCATACAGCTTGGCTACTGCATAGGGTGACCGGGGATGAAACGGTGTGGTCTCCCTCTGGGGGACCTCCTCCACCTTGCCAAAAAGCTCTGATGTAGAGGCCTGATAAACCCTGGTCTTCTCAGCCAGTCCTGCGATCCGCACAGCTTCCAGCACCCGCAGCACACCGATTCCGTCTGCATTGGCTGTGTATTCCGGCTCCTCAAAGGACACGGCCACATGGGACTGGGCCGCCAGGTTATAAACCTCATTCGGTTGGATCTCCATCATAAGCCGCACCAGATTCATGGAGTCCGTCATATCCCCATATACCAGCCGAAGGCTCTCATCTTGAGCTGCCCGTTCTTCCAGCAGATGCGCAATGCGGGCTGTGGTGTTGGTAGAGCCCCGCCGGAAAAGGCCATACACCTCATACCCCTTTTCCAGCAAAAACTCTGCCAGATAGGAGCCGTCCTGGCCTGTGATCCCTGTAATAAATGCTCGCTTTTTCATAATATCTCCTCTCCCGCCTTTTACAATATATGGCTTAACTCGATCTCATCCCACTGAAAGGTGATTCGATTAATGTCCTCGTTTCCCGTACTTTTTCCCACATGGATTTCAATGTATTCAAAATTATGGATGGCCTTTACCGCATGCCTCTGATTCTTGCGGATGCAGACTGCTTTGCCTGGGGTCAGCAGGATTTTATTTCCCTCCAGGATCAATTCTCCTCTTCCGCTTAAAACAGTCCAGATCTCATCCCGCTCCCGGTGGAAATGATAGCTGGAAGTCTTTCCATCATAAATCCGAATTTTGCGGGTCAAGGTAGAAACCGTTCCGCCTTCCGTATCATCCAATGTCTCCAGTGTACCCCATCGGCGTTCCTCATACATGGGTCTTGCTTTCAGCTCTCCTGCCACTTCCCCAACCCTGGCTGTCTGACTTTTATCCGTTACCAGAATTCCATCCTGGGAAGCCACCACCACCATATCCCGGGCTCCCAAAACTGCCACCGGTATTTCCAGCTCATTGATAACCTGGGTATTCCGGGATGTTTCATCCAATATCACCTTTCCAATGGTGTCCGTGCTCATCTGCTCTGCCAACGCATCCCAGGTGCCCAGATCCTTCCAAAAGCCCTGGAACTTTACTGCCACCAGCCTCTTTGCCTTTTCCAGCACTTCATAGTCAAAACTGATTTTGGGCAGCTTCTCATAATGTTCAAAAATGCTCTCATAAGAGGTTCCGGCACCATAGGCCCTGGCCCGTTCCAGCATGTCACCAATTCTGACACAGAACACCCCGCAATTCCACAGCGCGCCCTGGTTTATAAGCTGCCGGGCCTGACTCTCCCGGGGCTTTTCCACAAATCCCTGGATCTCCAGATAAGATTTTTTCCCAGTTCCGTCCGTTTTCCCTTCGACTGTCCCCGAAGGATTTTTCGGAACCATATATCCATATTTCACAGCCGGATAACCGGGCTCCACTCCCAGAAGCCCCACTTCCGCTCCCGACTCCTCTATCACCTGCTCCAACTGCTGCACCGCAGTAAAATAAGCACCTTCTGTGTAAGGGTCCACCGGCATGACTGCTGCATAGTCCTGAAGGCCTGCTCCCATTTCACTATGCAGGTATGCACAGGACAGCAGGACTGCCGGAAATGTATTACGCCGCTCAGGCTCCGGGGCGATCCGGACACCCGGCACCTGACTTAGGATCAGTTCCTGCTGTTCCGTTCCGGCCGTTACAATGGTCCTGTCTGCCATATGAGCTCCTTCCAGCTGTTCCCACACCCGCTGTATCATGGAACAACGCTCCATGGAATTATTTTCTTTATTCACTACCCGGATATACTGCTTTGGTCTGGCCTCATTGGACAAAGGCCACAACCGCTTCCCAGAACCTCCCGAAAGCAAAATGTAATACATGCCTTCTTCTCCTTCTTATTTTTCAGTATTTTCTTGCAACTATTTTTTTACTTGTATTTGAAAATATATCACTGTATACTTTAGATAACCACTTATTATGTTGCTTTTATTTGGTATTATATTGCTATTACATTGAGACTTATTTACGGGAGGTTTGCTTATGAAAAATTATTTTGATAAATTCCCCGACTCCTATGTAGAGAGCTCCCGGCGCATTATTGCCACCCCCAGCGCCTTTGCCCGCTCTGCCTTTTTCTATGTACAGGAAACCGGCTATCTGAAATTAAAAGAAAGCCATCTGGCCAAAAGAAAAAATCTGGATTC
Organism: Lachnospiraceae bacterium; assembly: GCA_017464645.1. Next base: position 10,703 of record JAFTZF010000010.1, read on the forward strand.
TTATCTGGTGGTTCTGGTTTTATCCGGAAAAGGAACCCTCATGTATGACGGGGTCTCCTATGAGCTCTCACAGGGCTCCTGCTTTTTTATCGACTGTAATCTTCCTTATTACCACCAAAGCAGTCAGGAATCTCCCTGGGAACTGTTATGGGTCCATTTTAAGGGTTCTTCATCCCAGGCCTATTATGAATACTTCTGCAGTCACTGTCCTCCCGCCTTCCGTCCTTCCTGCTTTGGGGAGCTGAAAGAAAAATTACTTCTGCTGACCGACATTTGCCAGAACCACGACTTGGCGGCAGAAATTCACACCTCCCGCATTTTGGTAGAAACCCTGTCCCTGATCCTGCTTTTTCTGACCGCTCCATCGGGAAACCCCAGTCTGGGGAGGGAAAAAATGACCCAGGTACGGGCCTATCTGGATAAGCATTTTACAGAAAAGTTTTCCCTGAATGAACTTTCTTCACAATTCTTCATCAGCAAATACCATCTGTCCCGGGAATTCAAAGCCTGCTATGGTATTACTCTGAACACCTATGTAATTACCCGGCGCATTACACTGGCCAAACGTCTGCTGCGCTTTACCGATTACACTCTGGAAGAGATCGCGCACCAATGCGGCTTTTATGATGCCAGCTATTTTAACAAACATTTTAAAAAATCCGAAGGCATCAGCGCTTCGGACTTTCGCAGAAAATGGATCAATTAGTTCACATAAAAAGGACCGAGCCCTGTGCAATACAGGGCTTGGTCCAAATCTGTACTCTCTTTATAAGCAGATTCCCTTTAATCAAGATTCTTCCGTAAAGGTTGACTGCGTAATTTCATAAGGCTCCTGTACCGCATTGGTAACAGCTTCCTTTGCCATTTCAATCATCTGATCTGTAATGATCCCGGGAAACGGATTGTAATCAATATCTTCAATGGGTGCATTTGTAATAGCCGCAAACCAGGTCAGACCTGCAATATATCTGCCGATAAAACGATTTAGATGGAATCCGTCACGGGTGAGCGTATCGCCCAGGAAAGAGGTTCTTGCATTCTGAATAGCTGTTCCTGTAGGAATAATGATCTCAATATCATCATTTTCTTCAATATGCTCTTTTACACACGCAAGGATCTGATTATACATAGTCATTTGATCCTTATTGTAGTCTTCAAAAGCTTCTTCTTCACAATCATGCTGATATGCCCATGTCATCTGCCAGATCAGGGTCGCATCTGAATTCTGCTCCCTGACAATAGAAATTAATTCTGCCAGGGGTTCTGCATAGGATTCAGAAATTCCGCTAAGCGCAGAAGACTGATGCATGGAAATATAATCCCAATCCTCATCTGCAATGGCGTCTGACATTTTATAATTTTCTGTTTCTTCCCAATCTCCCGTAGTGTTTTTAAAATAAGTATAGGCAGCCTGATCTGCATTGGCGATATTTACATGTTTTTCCACACTGCATCCGCCTACATAGAGGTTTCCAAGGACAACCTCTTCTACTCCTCCTGCGGTAGCAATTCCGTAGAGAAATTCCATGGCGTCAATAGAAAAACTATTTCCAATAGCCAGAATTTTAAGGGATTTGGGAGGTTCTGCATCTAATTTAACTTTTGGTGCACAAGAACTGAGTAAGCAAGAAGCAAGCATTAACATAGCAATTACCAAAGCAGATTTTTTTCCAATTCCTTTCATTTCCGCTTTTCCTTTCTTTAATAAGTAGATTCCGTTACTTCCCGGGGATTCAATATGGCATTGGTAACAGCTTCCTTTGCCGCCTCCATCATTTCGTCTGTAATCATCTCCGGCGCCGGATTATAATCAATCTTTTCAATGGATGAATTTGTAATGGCTGCATACCAGGTAAGCCCGCCAATGTATCGTCCAATCTGTTCATCTAAATGAAGGCCATCCCTGGTAAGAGTGTCTCCCAGGAAAGAAGTTCTGGCATTTTGAATGGCTGTTCCCACAGGAATTACAAATTCAAAGACCTCCTGCTTATCTACGCATTCATTCAGGCAATTTACAATTCCATTGTACATGGTCATCTGGTCACTGTTGTAATCCTTGAAAGCATCAGATTCATAGTCCTGCTGATACGCCCAAGTCATATGCCACATCAGCGGAGTTTCCGGGCACTTTTCTCTTACAATGGAAATCAGCTCCGGCAATGCAGTTTCATATGATTCCGGCAGTCCACTAAGGGCAGATGTCTGTTGAAGAGAAATGTAATCCCACTCCTCATCTGCAAGAGCTTCCGAAAGCGTGTAATTATCCGTTACATTCCACTCACCATCTGTATTTTTATAGTAAGAATACCCTGTCTGCTGAGATTTGTAAAACAGTACATGTCTCTGCAGACTGCAGCCTCCATTGTACAAATTTCCCAAAACCACTTCTTTAACACCTGCTGCAGTAGCAATGTCATAAAGATATTCCATGGTATCTATGGAAAAACTGCCTCCAACCGCCAATACTTTAAGAGATTTTGGCGGTCTGGCCGTCAACGGCCCCTTTTCCCCACATCCTCCAAGTATGCATGATGCAAGCATCAGCATAAGAATGACCAAAGCAGATGTTTTTTTCCAACGTTTCATCTCCGCTTTCCTTTCCCCTTATGTTTCCATATATTACTTTTTGTCTTCACCCTCTGTATAAACAGACTCTGTTACCTCATAAGGATTCTGAACTGCATTTGTAGCTGCTTCTTTTGCTACTGCAATTACCTCATCCGTGATCAGACCCGGGAACGGATTGTATGTAATATTTTCAACAGGTGCTTTTGTAAGTGCGGCAAACCACGCCATTCCAGCAATATATCTGCCCACCTGGCGTGTCAAATGAAATCCGTCGCGATTGAGGGTATCTCCCAAATAAGAAGTTCTTGCATTCTGGATCGCTGTTCCGCAAGGAATCACCATCTTCAGTTCTTCCTCCTTAGAGATACAATCATCAATACGTTCTACAATCATTTCATACATTGTCATCTGGTCATTATTATAATCAGCAAAAGCTTCTTCTTCACAATCTGCTGCGTAAGACCAGGTCATATGCCAAATCAGTTCTGCTTCTGTGTTCACTTCTCTTACACAAGCAATTAAATTGGCAAGGTCTTTTTCATAAGGTTCTTTCAAGCCACTAAGGGCAGATGTCTGTTGAAGAGATATGTAATCCCAGTCCTCATCTGCAATGGCATCTGCTATTGTATAATTTTCGGTAGATTCCCAATCACCTGTAGAGTTTTTGTAATAGGTATAATTGGGCAAATCTCCTCTGGCATTTTCTACATGCTGTTCCAAAGAGCCGCCACCTAAGAAAAGATTTCCCAAAACCACTTCTTCCACTCCGCCATCGGTTGCGATCCCATAAAGGAATTCCATTGCGTCCATAGAAAAACTGCCGCCAATGGCTAAAACCTTAAGGGATTTCGGCGGTTCCTGGTCCAATTTTACTTTGGGAGCGCACGCACTCACCAAGGAGGATATGAGCATAATCATAGCAGTAAACAAAGCAATTTTTCTTTTCATGTCTCTTCCCCTTTTCTAACTTTTAAAGGGAACCGGAAAACCGGTTCCCTTTTTTCTCTCTCGTATATGTACGGATTTCTTAAATCAAGAATTAGTCGTACAGGTTCGGAGCGATGTTGTCATCGGTCATGTTGGTGGTATCATACCAGTAACCATTCATCGGGTAGTCTTCTACGGACTCACCCTGGCAGATAGCGTACAGAGTCTTGATACACTCATAGCCCTGCATCAGCGGAGACTGAGTAACGGAACCGATAAACAGACCGCTATTGATAGCTTCCTTCTGCGGAGTACCAGCGTCAAAACCAGCTGCTACAACGTTGGTAGCCGGATCAGTTCCCAGTACGTTCAGAGTACTGTTAGCAGTGATAACGCCTTCTGCGGTAACCTGGTTGGAACCAAAGATAGCGATGGTGTCTTCTTTCGCCATGATGTTCTGAGCTTCTGCTGCGGACAGCTCTACGGTTGTCTGTGCAGGAACTGCAACTTCGATGATAACCTCTGCGGTAGCTTCGTCACCCTTGTCAGAGCAAGCGTCTACATAGAACTGGTTACCAACTACAGCAACTTTCTTGCCAGCTGCGGTACACAGCTCGATCATCTTGTTGATGAATCCAAGACCACGGTCCTGAATGTTCTGAGCGGTAGCATCCTGGTTAACTTCACCGATTCTTACGGGAGCATCTGCGGTAGCTGCCTTAACAACTTCCTCGATAACCGGGAACATGTTCTCAGCTGCGCAAGCACCTGCTGCCAGGTTGTCAGTAGCTACGGTTGCGTATACGGAGCCTTCCGGAGCGTTCGGAACACCAGTATCGAAGCAAACTACGGGGATACCAGCCTCTAATGCTTTTGCAAGAGAGTCAATTACAGATTCGGTATCGCAAGCTGCCAGACCGATTCCGG
>JAFTZF010000011.1 GCA_017464645.1 Lachnospiraceae bacterium
ATTCAGAAGGCAGTGCGGGATCTGATCAGTATTTCCAAGGAAGTTGCGCAGGAGGAACTGCGGTTTGAGAAAGATCTGGAGTCCATGAGCAAGAAGGAATTGGAGAAGCTGATCTCGGATATTGATAAGAGGATGAAAAAGGCTGCGGCAGAACTGAATTTTGAGGCGGCAGCGGAGCTGCGTGATAAGATGATAGAGCTGAAAAAACAGGTGCTGGAGCTGGAAAAATAGATTTCACCAGGGGCCGTGATGCCCCCGGGAGTACAAAAGCGCCTGGACAGAAAGCGAGGAGAATATGAGACAGTTTATCAAAATCAGAGGAGCCAACGAGCACAATCTGAAAAATCTGGATGTGGACATCCCCAGAAATGAGCTGGTGGTATTGACGGGACTTAGCGGCTCGGGAAAATCTTCCCTGGCTTTTGACACCATTTACGCAGAGGGACAGCGGCGGTATATGGAGTCCCTGTCTTCCTATGCCCGTCAGTTCCTGGGGCAGATGGAGAAGCCCGATGTGGAGAGCATCGAGGGATTGTCTCCTGCTATTTCCATAGACCAGAAGTCCACCAATCGCAATCCCCGCTCCACCGTAGGAACAGTGACGGAGATCTACGATTATTTCCGTCTGCTCTATGCCCGGATCGGTATTCCTCACTGTCCCAAGTGCGGCAAAGAGATCAAAAAGCAGACCGTGGACCAGATGGTAGATCAGATCATGGCGCTGCCGGAACGGACCAGGATACAGCTGCTGGCGCCGGTGGTCAAAGGCCGCAAGGGCGAGCATGTAAAGGTGCTGGAGCAGGCGAAGAAGAGCGGTTTCGTCCGGGTCAAGATTGACGGAAACCTGTATGAGCTGTCCGAAGAAATCAAGCTGGACAAAAATATCAAGCATTTGATTGAGATCGTAGTAGACCGTCTGGTGGTAAAGGAAGGCATCGAAAAGCGGCTGGCAGATTCTATCGAAACTGTACTGGATCTGTCTGACGGACTACTGGTGGTGGATGTGATCGACGGCGAGCTGATCACTATGAGTTCCAGCTATGCCTGCCCGGATTGCGGCATCAGTATGGAGGAGATCGAGCCCAGAAGCTTTTCATTTAACAACCCTTTCGGCGCATGTCCGGATTGCTTTGGCTTAGGATACAAGATGGAATTTGACGAGGACCTGATGATCCCCGATAAGTCCGTAAGTATTGCGGGGGGAGCCATTGCGGTCATGGGCTGGCAGTCCTGTACGGATCCTTCCAGTTACACCTATGCCACATTGAAGGCGCTTTCTCAGGAATATGGCTTTGATTTGAATACACCCTATGAGCAGTTGAGTCCGGAGGTGCGAAATATGCTCATTCACGGAACCGACGGCCGGGTGGTGAAGGTATACTACCGCGGCCAGAGGGGCGAGGGTATTTACGATGTGGCGTTCGAGGGCCTGATCCGCAATGTGCAGCGGCGCTATAGGGAGACGGGTTCAGAAATCATGAAGCAGGAGTATGAGGAGTTCATGCGGATCACGCCTTGTAAGGCCTGCGGCGGCCAGAGATTGAAAAAGACATCTCTGGCAGTAACGGTTCAGGGTAAAAATATCCATGAGATCACGTCTTTGTCCATTGGAAATCTGCAGGAGTTCCTTACAGAGATGGAGCTGACCCGTCAGCAGCATCTGATCGGAGACCAGATTTTAAAAGAGATCCGGGCCCGGGTGGGATTTTTGATGGATGTGGGTTTGGATTATCTGACTCTGGCCCGGGCGACAGGAAGCTTGTCCGGCGGTGAGGCCCAGCGTATCCGACTGGCGACGCAGATCGGCTCCGGCCTGGTGGGCGTGGCTTATATTCTGGATGAGCCCAGTATTGGTCTGCACCAGAGAGACAACGACAAGCTGCTGGCTACGTTGAAGCGGCTGCGGGACCTGGGTAACACCCTGGTGGTAGTAGAGCACGATGAGGATACTATGCTGACGGCAGACTATATTGTGGATATCGGCCCGGGAGCCGGCGAGCACGGCGGCCATGTGGTGGCAGCGGGCACGGCTCAGGAGATCATGGCCGAGCCGGAATCCATTACAGGGGCCTACTTGAGCGGCAGACTGCAGATTCCTGTGCCGGAGACCAGACGGACGCCTACATGCTGGCTAAAAGTGAAGGGCGCCCAGGAGAATAACCTGAAAAACATTGATGTGGAGATTCCGCTGGGGGTATTTACCTGTATCACCGGCGTGTCCGGTTCGGGTAAGAGCTCTCTCATAAACGAAATTTTATACAAGCGGCTGGCCAAGGAACTGAACCGGGCCAGAACCATTCCGGGCAAGCATAAGGAGATTCAGGGGATCAAGCAGTTGGACAAGGTCATTGACATTGACCAGTCGCCCATTGGACGGACGCCCCGCTCCAATCCGGCCACCTACACCGGTGTCTTTGACCAGATCCGCGATCTGTTTGCAGCCACTTCTGATGCCAAGAGCAAGGGCTATAAGAAGGGACGCTTTAGTTTCAATGTGAAGGGCGGACGCTGCGAAGCCTGCGCCGGTGACGGTATTATTAAGATAGAGATGCATTTCCTGCCTGATGTGTATGTGCCCTGCGAGGTTTGTCAGGGCAAGCGGTACAATCGCGAGACGCTGGAGGTAAAGTACAAGGGAAAGAGCATTTTTGATGTGCTGGATATGACGGTGGAAGAGGCCCTGAAGTTCTTTGAAAATGTGCCTTCCATTGCCCGGAAGATCGAGACCCTCAACGATGTGGGGCTTTCCTACATCAAGCTGGGACAGCCCAGTACCACCTTATCCGGAGGCGAAGCCCAGCGGATCAAGCTGGCTACAGAGCTGAGCCGGCGGAGTACCGGTAAGACTATTTATATTCTGGACGAGCCCACCACAGGCCTGCATTTTGCGGATGTCCACAAGCTGACGGAGATCCTTCAGCGGCTGGCCGAGGGGGGAAATACGGTCGTGGTTATTGAGCACAATCTGGATGTGATCAAGACGGCTGACTATATTATAGACATGGGTCCCGAGGGCGGCGACCGTGGAGGCACCGTCATTGCACAGGGTACGCCGGAGCAGGTGGCTGAGAGCCCGGTGTCCTATACCGGTAAATATATCAAAAAATATTTGGAGCGCTGACCGGCGTTTTCCTACAAGAAGAGGGGTTGTGCAAACTCCTCTTTTTGCATATAATGTACTATGGAGAAAGAAAATCCACAAGGGGAAGCAAAACCTATGGAAAACAATTTTTATACAAAACTATGTGAAATAAACGGTCAGGACCATGTGCTGCAGCAGGAGCCCATGAAGCGCCATACCACTTTTCGGATTGGTGGCCCGGCCAAATATTATGTGACACCCACCACGGTGGAGGCCTTGCAGGGTACGTTGAAAGCCTGTATTGAGGCACAGCAGCCCCACTATGTATTGGGAAATGGAAGCAATGTGCTGGTAAGTGATGCCGGATACGACGGGGTCATCATTCAGCTGTTTAAAAATAGAAACGATATTCGCATTGAGGGTCAGCGGGTTGTTGCTCAGGCGGGAGCGCTGTTGACCAGGATTTCTCACGAAGCGGCCAGAGCAGGGCTGACGGGGCTGGAGTTTGCCTCCGGAATTCCCGGCACTCTGGGCGGAGCCCTGGTTATGAATGCAGGCGCTTACGGCGGAGAGATGAAGGATGTGGTAGAGAAGGTTCTGGTGTTGACGCCGGAAGCGGAGGTTTGCTGGCTGCAGAAGGAGGAACTGGAGCTGGGATACCGCACCAGCGTCATTGCCAGGAAGGATTATATTGTGCTGGAGGCCGTGCTTCATTTGGAGCAGGGCGACACGGAGCAGATCCTGGCATGTATGGAAGAATTAAAAGAGGCCCGGGTCACCAAGCAGCCGTTGGAATACCCCAGTGCGGGCAGCACCTTTAAGCGGCCGGAAGGATATTTTGCAGGAAAGCTGATCATGGACGCAGGGCTGCGAGGCTATCAGATCGGCGGAGCCCAGGTGGCGGAGAAACACTGCGGATTTGTGATCAATCGCGGAGAGGCCACAGCACAGGATGTGTTGGACCTGGTGGCGTATGTAAAACAGAAAGTAAAGAATCAGTTCGGCGTGGAGCTGGAGCTGGAAGTAAAATTACTGGGATTTGAGGACTGAGAGAACAAAGGAGGAAAACCATGCGGTTTGTTATTGTGACAGGAATGTCAGGAGCAGGAAGAGGAACATCTTTAAGAATGTTGGAAGATATGGGATATTTCTGCGTGGATAATTTGCCGATTCCCATGGTGGAGAAGTTTGCGGAGTTGGTATATTCCGGCAAAAGCGAGGTTGACAAGGTGGCGCTGGGACTGGACATTCGCAGCGGTCAGCATCTGGAAAATCTCCAGAAAGTGATGGAACAGCTGGAAGTTGCCCACTACGCATTTGAGATCTTGTTCCTGGACTCCTCGGATGGTGTGCTTCTGAAGCGATACAAGGAGACTCGCCGTATGCATCCTCTGGCAGCGGACGGACGCATTGCAGAGGGCATTGCCCTGGAGCGCCAGCGGCTGGAGTTTTTGAAATGTCAGGCGGATTATATTCTGGACACCAGCAATCTGCTGACCAGAGAATTAAAGATAGAACTGGAAAAGATTTTTGTAAAAGATCAGGAATTTAAAAATCTGATGATTACCGTGCTGTCCTTTGGATTTAAATACGGAATTCCCGGAGACGCGGATCTGGTATTTGATGTGCGGTTTTTGCCGAATCCCTATTATTATGAGGAGCTGCGGAGCCTTTCGGGAAATGATGTAGCAGTGCAGGAGTTTGTCATGGGATTTGAGGTAGCCCATACCTTTCTGGACAAGCTGGAGGACATGGTACAGTTTCTCATCCCCAACTATATTCTGGAGGGAAAAAACCAGCTGGTGATCGCTATCGGCTGCACAGGCGGCAAGCATCGGTCTGTCACTTTGGCGAATAAGCTTTATGAGCGCCTTTCCAAACATTCTGAATATGGAATTCGAATAGAGCACCGGGATATTCCCAAGGATGCTATTGTAAAGGCCCGGTGACAACAGAGGGAAAGTGGGGGAGTTGCCGATGAAACAGGAGGAAACATGTCGTTTTCAAGTGAAATAAAAGAAGAATTATCCAGACAGATGACCCCAGCCCGCCATTGTCAGCTGGCAGAACTTTCGGCGCTTCTTGGGGCCGTGGGAACTCGCCTGGAGCTGGAACCGGGGAAAACTGTAGTGAGAATTCACACAGAAAATCTATCTGTTGCAAGAAAGTGCTTTACATTATTGAAAAAAACATTTAATATAAGAATGGACTTGTCTGTGAAGCAGAGTACATACGGAAAAGACCGGCCGGATGGGGGAACGGATTCCGGTACGGGTGATAGTGTGAGCGGGAAGGGCCACAGGAGCTATCAGATTTTGGTCTATGATAGCCTGGAGGCCGTAGAACATGCATTTGTGCAGACCGCCTGCTGCCGCAGAGCATTCATTCGGGGAGCCTTTTTGGCGGCGGGGTCAGTCAGTGATCCCGGAAAGAGTTACCACTTCGAGATTGTGTGTGATACCGAAGGGAAAGCGCTGCAGCTACAGGAGATGATTACCAGTTTTGATATCGGTGCGAAGATAACGCCCCGCAAGAAAAAGTTTGTAGTCTACGTTAAGGAAGGATCTCAGATCGTGGATCTGCTCAATGTCATGGAGGCCCATGTGGCCTTGATGGATTTTGAGAATGTTCGAATTCTGAAGGAAGTGAAGAACTCGGTAAACAGACAGGTAAATTGTGAAACAGCCAATTTGGGAAAAACCGTATCCGCAGCCATGAAGCAGATTGAGGACATTCGTTATATTCGGGAGCACCATGGATTTCAGAAGCTTTCTGAGAATCTTGCAGAGATTGCAGAGGTGCGCCTGGAGCATCCGTCTGCATCCCTAAAAGAATTGGGACAGATGTTGGATCCGCCGGTAGGAAAATCCGGTGTAAATCACAGATTGCGGAAACTGAGTATTTTAGCCGAAGAACTGAAGGCATTCGAGGAGGAGAAATATTATGATTAGACAGGCCATTAAGATCCAGCTTCCGTCCGGACTGGAAGCCAGACCTGTGGCAGTACTGGTTCAGGTTGCCAGCCAGTATGAAAGCAGTATTTACGTGGAGAGCAATGAAAGAAAAGTAAACGCCAAGAGTATCATGGGAATGATGACCTTGGGATTGTCAGCAGGCGAGGAAGTTGTGGTTTCTGCAGACGGAAACGACGAAAGAGAAGCCATTGAGAATATTGAAAAATACTTAAGCAGCAGAAATTAAGTGGATTCCGGAACAGTCTTCAAGTAACATTGAAGACTGTTTTTGCTTTCTAAAAAAATTGACAAGCCCGCAGGGAATGTTTACAATGGGGAAAAGGAGAGTGCCATGGACGCATATACAAGCTTTGCGGCTGTTTATGATAAATTTATGGACAACATTCCCTATGAGGAATGGAGCCGCTACATTATCAATTTATTGCAGAAAAACGGAGTGTCAGAGGGTTTGGTACTGGAGCTGGGCTGCGGGACCGGCAGTATGACAGAGCTGCTTTCCAAGGCGGGCTATGACATGATTGGTGTGGACTATTCACAGGACATGCTGGAGCTGGCTGTGGAAAAGCGGGAGAAGAGCGGTCAGGATATTCTGTATTTGCTGCAGGATATGCGGGATTTTGAGCTTTATGGCACAGTGGGTGCTGTGGTCAGCGTGTGTGATTCCATGAATTACATTACGGAGGAAGAGGATTTGCTGCAGGTATTCCGGCTGGTAAATAACTATCTGGACCCGGGCGGAATTTTTCTCTTTGATTTGAACACCCTATATAAATATGAGACCCTGTTGGGAGACTGCACCATTGCGGAGAACCGGGAAGAGTGCAGTTTTATCTGGGAGAATTACTATGATCCTAGGGAGCAGATCAATGAATACGATCTGACTCTTTTTATAGAAGAAGAGGAAGGCCTGTACCGCAAGTACGAGGAGGTCCACTATCAGCGGGCCTATGAGCTTCGGCGGATCCGGGAGCTTTTGGAGGAGGCAGGCATGGAGCTCATAGCCGTTTATGAGGCGTTTACGGAGCAGATGCCTTCCGAAGAAACAGAGCGGGTGTATTTCCTGGCCAGAGAGCAAGGGAAACCCCGGAACTAAAGGAGGGGAAACAAATGTCAGATTATATTGTAAGAGCAACAGCGGCAAATAGCCAGATTCGTGCATTTGCCATTACATCCAGAGAAATGGTGGAGTATGCCAGAAGCTGCCACAACACCAGCCCGGTAGCAACAGCAGCCCTGGGACGACTTCTCAGTGCAGGTGCTATGATGGGCGCCATGATGAAGGGAGAAAAGGATATCCTGACCCTTCAGATCAAGGGCACCGGTCCCATCGGGGGCATTACCGTGACGGCTGATGCCAAGGCCCGGGTCAAGGGCTATGTCCACAACCCGGATGTGATTCTGGGAGCCAACGCCATTGGTAAGCTGGATGTGTCAGGAGCCATCGGCGAAGGTATGCTCAGCATCATCAAGGACCTGGGTATGAAGGAGCCCTATGTGGGTCAGACTGAGCTGCAGACTTCAGAGATCGCAGAGGATCTCACCTATTATTTTGCAACCTCCGAGCAGATTCCCTCCGCAGTGGGCCTGGGTGTACTCATGGAGAAAAACAATACGGTAAAACAGGCTGGCGGATTTATTATCCAGTTGATGCCTTTTGTAGAGGACAAGGTGGTAGACCAGCTGGAAGCGAAACTGGCAAATGTGACTTCCGTAACATCCCTGTTAGACCGGGGCTGCACACCGGAGCAGATTCTGGAGGAGCTGTTGGGAGATTTCGGCCTGGAGATGAATGACACCATTCCCACAGGCTTTGTATGTGACTGCTCCAAGGAGCGGGTGGCCAAGGCCATTATCAGTATCGGAAGCAAGGATATCCGTGAGATGATCAAGGATGGCAAGCCGGTAGAGGCCAGCTGCCATTTCTGCAATAAAAATTATGTATTTTCTATCGAGGACTTAAAGGGACTGCTGCAGCAGGCAAAACGCTGACAGAGAGTTGGCAAGAAGGAGCGAAGCACATGAACCATGGATTTGTGAAAACAGCCGCAGTGACACCGAAGATTCAGGTGGCCAACACGGAATATAACGCAGGAGAAATCATCCGTCTGATGACAGAGGCGGCCGGAAACGGAGCGAAGATCATTGTCTTTCCGGAGCTGTGTGTGACAGGCTATACCTGTGGAGATCTGTTTCTCCAGGAGACGCTTTTAAAGAGTGCCAAAGAGCAGCTGTATCGGATCGCGGATGCGTCTGCAGATCTGGATGCATTGATTTTTGTGGGACTTCCCTGGATGAAGGAGGGGAAGCTCTACAATGTGGCGGCGGCCCTTTGCCGAGGCGAGATCTTAGGTATGGTGCCCAAGACCAATCTGCCTAACTACGGAGAATTCCAGGAGCTGCGCCATTTTGCGCCGGGCAACGAGGAAGTGGATTATATCTGGCTGGGGCGCGGCGCAGAGGAAGAGGACCATGTGCCCTTCGGTACCGATCTGCTGTTTAGCTGTGAAGAAATGCCGGATCTGGTAGTGGCGGCAGAAATCTGCGAGGATCTGTGGGTGCCCACGCCTCCCAGCAATCGTCATACATTGGCAGGAGCCACCGTGGTGGTAAACTGCTCTGCCAGTGATGAAACCACAGGCAAAGACCTGTATCGGGAGCAGTTGGTCAGCAGTCAGTCCTCCAGACTGGTGTGCGGCTATGTGTATGCCAACGCAGGAGAGGGCGAATCTACCCAGGACCTGGTCTTTGGGGGACACAGCCTGATTGCTGAGAACGGACAGCTTCTGGCTCGGGCAGAGCGCTTTCAGAACGAAACTATTTACAGCGATATAGATGTGGCGCGTCTGGCCGGTGAGCGCAGACGCATGAACACCTTTTTTGTAAAGACCCGGGAGACGTATACCGAGTGCAGTTTCCACCTGAATGTGGAAGAGACAAAGCTGCACCGCAAGATTGAGTCCCGGCCCTTTATCCCAAGCAACAAGGCCGACAGGGACTGCAGATGTGAAGAGATCCTCATGATTCAGGCTTTGGGCCTGAAAAAGCGCCTGGAGCACACCCATTGTCAGAGGGCAGTGGTGGGGATTTCCGGCGGACTGGATTCCACTCTGGCACTGCTGGTGACGGCCAAGGCCTTTGATCTCCTGGGGCTGCCAAGAGAGCAGATCCTCAGTGTGACCATGCCCTGCTTTGGCACCACAGACCGGACCTACACCAATGCCTGTGAGCTGACCAGACGGCTGGGCGCTGCCCTGAAAGAGGTGGATATTAAAAATGCAGTGACTGTGCATTTCCGGGACATTGGACAAGACCCGGAGAAGCATGATGTGACCTTTGAAAATGCCCAGGCCCGGGAACGGACTCAGGTGCTCATGGATATTGCAAACCAGGTGGGAGGCATGGTCATCGGAACCGGTGACATGTCCGAGCTGGCTCTTGGCTGGGCCACCTACAATGGCGACCATATGTCCATGTACGGTGTCAATGGGGGAGTTCCCAAGACACTGGTGCGTCATCTGGTGCGCTATTATGCAGATACCTGCGGCGATGAGAGCTTAAGCAGCATTCTGCTGGATGTGCTGGATACTCCGGTGAGCCCGGAGCTGCTGCCCCCCAAGGATGGAGAAATCGCTCAGAAGACAGAGGATTTGGTGGGGCCTTACGAAATCCACGACTTCTATCTGTACTATATTCTGCGGTTTGGCTTTGCTCCTGCCAAGATTTATCGCCTGGCCCGGATTGCCTTCGCCGGAGAGTATGGGGATGAGGTACTGCTGAAGTGGCTGAAGGTGTTCTACCGCAGGTTCTTTGCCCAGCAGTTCAAACGTTCCTGCCTGCCTGACGGCCCGAAGGTGGGTTCTGTAGGCGTTTCTCCCAGAGGCGACCTGCGTATGCCCAGTGATGCCTGCGCAAACCTGTGGCTGCAGGAAGTAGAGAAACTGAGTGTTTAGTTGAGATATAAAATTGATCGGAACAGAGTCTGCGGATTTCTTGAAATCCGCAAGACCTGTTTTTTTGATTTTTTGTAAAAAGCCCCTTTCTTAATAAAATTTTAAGAAAGGCCCCGCAAGTAACTTAACAATTTACTGATATTGTAAAATTAATACAGAAGATATGTAAGGGAGTGACACGTATGAGTACCATTTTAGTTTGTGATGATGACAGAGAAATTGTGGATGCCATAGAGATTTATCTCACCCAGGAAGGCTTTGACGTTCTGAAAGCCTATGATGGTGTTCAGGCTGTGGAGATGCTGGAAAAACATGATGTGCAGCTGTTGATTATAGACGTTATGATGCCGCGGCTGGATGGTATTCGTGCCACACTGAAGATTCGGGAGGATAACAGCCTTCCTATCATTATTCTGTCGGCCAAGTCCGAGGACGCGGACAAGATTCTGGGTCTCAATGTGGGTGCGGACGACTATGTGACCAAGCCCTTCAATCCGCTGGAACTTGTGGCCCGGGTCAAATCCCAGCTGCGCCGTTATACTAAACTGGGAACTGCAGCCTCCGAGCAGCAGAATATTTTCCAGACAGGCGGACTGATCATCAACGATGACCGCAAGGAAGTGACGGTGGACGGAGAGCCGGTAAAGCTGACACCCATTGAGTACAACATTCTTCTGCTTCTGGTAAAGAACCAGGGCAAGGTATTTTCCATCAACCAGATTTACGAAAGTATCTGGAATGAGGATGCCATCGGAGCAGACAATACCGTGGTGGTACATATCCGCCATATTCGCGAAAAGATTGAAATTAATGCAAAAGAGCCCCGCTATCTGAAGGTGGTTTGGGGCATCGGTTATAAGGTGGAGAAGTTATAGATGAAGCAATGGAGATATGCCTGGGGCTGGAAAGCGGCTGCAGTGGTGATCAATCAAATATGCGCAGTGGTCATGGTACTTTCCCTGTTCCTGTGTATGCTGTATGTAGGCAGCGGCGGTATCGGGCTGCTGAGGCAGGATGAAAATTTCGAGGACACAGAGTATTACCAGACAGAAGTGCGGGAGCAGATTTACCGGTGTATCCGCGCGGCCAGCAGAGAGAGTAAGTTTGAAAGTGGTGGCGTCTATGATAAAGACATTCTGGTAAATCTGGAAGACTATGTGACGAACAACCGGATTCTGGATGCGGCAGATATCAAGACCGGCTTGTACTATAAGCTGACAGATCTGCTCAGTTGGGCAGAGGAAGGCATCACCACAGGCGAGCTGCTGCGGATTGAATATCAGGATGGTCGTGTGGACTACACCATGCAGGATGGCTATATCCAGACCGTTACCAATACCTATGATGAAAATGGGGATGTGATCAGCTCCTCCTCTGTAGTCAGATCCGGGAGCCTCGATGGCGGTACCAGAGTGTATGCAGAGGAAGGGCTTGATGCGGAATCCGAAGAAGTGATGGATATTTCCGAAGTCCTGGGACTGGGTTCGGAGAGTGCAGTAGCCTACGAATTGGTAACAGAAGAGGTGGACGCCTATTTGAATAATACGGCTGACTCCACTATTTTGCAGATGGAAACCCTGGAGGCGGTGGGAGAGCGATATGCACCGGTGGGTTACGGAAGCCTCATTGAGTATGCCCAGAAAAATAAACTGACCGGAAGTGAGCTTCAGGGGCTTTACCATGATCTGCAGGAAACCATTACAACCATTTATAATGATTATTATGCATATGTGGAGAATCTGGAACTGTTCAGCCCAAGCATGACCAATATGCGCTACATGATCATCCCGGCTGCTGTGAAAGGGCTGACGGCAGAGAATTTTAACGAGCTCACATTTACGAATCTGAAAGCGGTGCCGGCTGAACTGGAAGGAACAGAGGCGTTTCTGGAGTATTTCCGCAGCTATCCGGATTACATGATTTATAATACGGCGGACATGGGCTTTGAAAGCCAGAAGATGCCGTTGTCCATTGGAGATATCAGCAATTATCTGAAGGGATATGGACCTTCCGTAGAGGGAGATTATATTGTTGCCATAGCGGTGGATCCGGCTTATCAGGCCAGCGATAATCTCCAGGCCTATAAGCTGCAGTTTGAACAGCTGCGCCCCATCAGTGAATGGGCGTTCTACGGCTTGTTCCTGGGCCTGGTACTGTATTTCCTGACGCTGGTGTATCTGACATTGGCAGCAGGACATCGCTCCACCAGTGAACGCAGTGTCATTCATCTGAATTTGTTTGACCGGATAAAAACAGAGATTGCTGCAGCTATTGTGGTTGCGCCGGCAGTGGGACTTGTATTTTTGGCTTATCGGGTGCTTCGCAGGATACCGGCCAGTGGACTTTGGCAGTATGCGCTTATAGGAGGAGCATTCCTGTTCCTTTTAAATGCTCTTTTCCTGTGTGGCTATTTAAGTTTGGCGCGCCGTGTAAAGGGCCGGAACATCTGGACCAACAGCGTGTTTTATATGATTCTGCGTTTCCTGAATACAGTCATTGCCAACCGAAAAATGACCACCCGCACTATTTTAGAGTATCTGCTGTTCCTGGCAGCCAACTGCGTCCTTCTGCTCTTTGACCTGGAAGGATTCCTGGCAGCCTGTGTCATGGATGCCATTGTGGGCGTAGTCCTTTTAAATCGGGCGGTAGAGCGCCAGAAAGTGCTGGACGGAATTTGTAAAATAACAGAGGGTGAGCTGGATTACCAGATCCCCACAGATGAGATGCACAGTGACACCAAGGTTTTTGCAGAGGCAGTAAACCGCGTAGGTGAGGGCCTGGCCCAGGCGGTGGCCCAGGGCGTGAAGGACGAAAAGCTGAAATCAGACCTGATCACCAATGTGTCTCATGATATAAAGACACCGCTGACCTCCATTATCAACTATGTAGACTTGTTGAAGCGGGAGGATATTCCCAATGAAAAGGCCAGAAGCTATATTAAGATCCTCGAGGAAAAATCCCACCGTCTGAAGCATTTGACAGAGGACCTGGTGGAGGCATCCAAGATCAGTTCCGGCAATGTGACGCTGGAATTCATCCGGATTAATTTCCAGGAGCTGATCCAGCAGACCAATGGAGAGTTCTATGAGCGGTTTGAGGCCAAGGGCCTGCGGGTAGTGACTAATATGCCGGAAGAGCCGGTGGTCATTGAGGCAGACGGACGGCGGCTGTGGCGTATCATTGAAAATGTCTACAGCAATGTGGCCAAGTACGCCATGCCAAATACCCGGGTCTATGTGGATATGACCGTCGTAGGTCGCATGGTCCGGCTGAATGTAAAGAATATTTCCGAGCAGCCTCTGAATATTGAGGCCAGCCAGCTGACGGAGCGGTTCATCCGCGGCGATGTGTCCAGAAGCAGTGAGGGCAGCGGACTTGGACTATCCATAGCCAGAAATCTGACAGAGCTCCAGAAGGGCAGCTTTGAGATTTATCTGGACGGAGATTTGTTCCGGGTGACCATCATCTTCCCCCTGGCGCCGGCGGGCAGCCATGAGAGCGAGGAGGTGCTGCGGGAGGAGACCGTAGCGCCGGAAGAGGCGGAAGGCCTGGTGGGCCGGGAAGAAGAGTAGTTTTAGGGATGGTTTGATATGTGAAATAGAGAAAGATTTGAAAAAGGAATTGCGTGGTGGCCGGTTCAAGTCCGGCCACCAGTATATATGCGACGATCATGTGGCTTACTGCTTTTTTCTATTGACATAAAATAGCCTTTGCATATAATAATATTAAAGGAAGATCGTGCTTTTCCGGTGGGCTAACACTTAAATCTGATATGCTTGTCAATCATGTGATTGACCGTTGGCGGACAACACTAAAATCCGATATATTTACCGGCATTCAGCTGGTCGTTGGCAGACAACACTAAAATTAGCCATAAAGAGAGGGTATATAACACATTGGTGTTATTGCTCTCTCTTTAAAATTATACAGGAGTTTATTTGGAGAATATGAAATTTACCAAAGAAGAGGCAAGACGCAAAGTACTCAATTGTGCGAAGCTATATCAGAAAAAAACTTTTGAATAAAAAGCTTATTACTATTTATCGTGAGCAAAGAGATAATGTGATCCGATACATAGAAGTGGCTTTTTACGAAAGAAACTATCAGCATTTAACAGGAATAGAGTTGATAGATAGTGACGGAAAAGTGATACATCACCAGGCTGTTAACTTTTATCGAAAATGCATAGAGAACAAATTGGGTGTGGATGAAATACAGTTCAAGGTAGACGGAACAAGTCATTTGAAATTGTCGGCGCTTCCGGTACTGATGGATGTAACGAAGATAACTAAGATCACAGGAGATTATAATAATGTTCGGTCCTATTTTTTTGTTGATAAAGTGATGGGTGGTGTGAATTTTTGCCTTGGATTAACAAAAGAGGAACGGGAATATGTTCCGTCATCGGCATTGCTGGAAGATATAAAAAAGTTGACAGATGCACCATCGCAGGTTCTTGCAATCTTTGAAAAGCCTGCTGGCAGCGAGACATATGAAACGGTGAAGCATGTAGCAAAAGGGTTGAATCTGAATAATATCCGGTTGCGGATGAGGTTAGCAGTATGATAAATTTGAAAAATTATGTTTATAGAGGCAATAGAGGGTAATTTATCTATCGGGAATGAAAATTCCAAACGCTTTTGCTTGCATTCCCTTCTTTTGCTAGCTATAATGGAACATATTGAACAGCAGTAGAACAGCAGGATATAGAGGAGGATTATTATGATTCAGTTGTTTGAAGGCGGCGCATATGTACTGAACGGAAACGAGATCATTCCGGACACCAGAGATGCGCAGGCCGTATTGGAAAGCAGATTAGGGGCAGCGCCTGCAAAGGAAGATGCAAAGAAGCAGACCATTGCTTATGGGATTCTGGAGAGCCACAACACCTCCGGTTCCATGGAGCAGCTGCAGATCAAATTTGACAAGCTGACCTCTCACGATATTACATTTGTAGGAATCATTCAGACGGCCCGTGCGTCAGGCCTGGAGCGTTTTCCGGTGCCCTACGTGCTGACCAACTGCCACAACAGTCTTTGCGCTGTAGGCGGCACCATCAACGAGGATGACCACATGTATGGCCTCACCTGTGCCAAGAAGTATGGCGGTGTGTACGTGCCCCCGCATCAGGCAGTGATCCATCAGTTTGCCAGAGAGATGCTCTCCGGCGGCGGCAAGATGATCCTGGGCTCTGACAGCCACACCCGGTATGGTGCCCTGGGTACCATGGCCATGGGCGAGGGCGGCCCCGAGCTGGTAAAACAGCTGCTGAACAAGACCTACGACATTCCCATGCCGGGCGTGGTAGGTGTATATCTGACCGGCGAGCCCATGAAGGGCGTAGGTCCTCAAGACGTGGCACTGGCTAGTATCGGAGCAGTATTGGCAAACGGCTATGTAAACAATAAAGTGATGGAGTTTATCGGAGACGGTGTGGCTAAGCTGAGCGCAGACTTCCGTATCGGCATTGATGTAATGACCACCGAGACAACCTGTCTGTCCTCTATTTGGAAGACCGATGAGACCATTCATGAGTTCTATGACATCCATGGCCGCGCAGGCGACTATAAGGAGCTGAATCCCGGCCCGGTTGCATATTACGACGGCATGATCTATGTAAACTTAAGCGAGATCAAGCCCATGATCGCCATGCCCTTCCATCCCAGCAATACTTACACCATCGAGGAGCTGAATGCAAACCTGATGGATATTCTGGATGACGTGGAGAAGAAGGCGCTGGTGAGTCTGGACGGAGCTGTGGACTTTACCCTGAAGGATAAGGTAAAGAATGGCAGACTCTATGTGGATCAGGGAATCATTGCAGGCTGCGCCGGCGGCGGATTTGAAAATATCTGTGCAGCAGCAGACATTCTGAAGGGAGCCAGCATTGGTTCTGATGAATTTACCTTGAGTGTTTACCCGGCAAGTATGCCGATTTATATGGAACTGGTGAAAAATGGTGCAGCAGCCACTCTGATGGAGACCGGTGCTGTGCTGAAGACGGCTTTCTGCGGACCTTGCTTTGGTGCAGGCGATACTCCTTCCAACAATGGCCTGAGTATCCGCCATTCCACCCGTAACTTCCCCAACAGAGAAGGTTCCAAGCTCCAGAGCGGCCAGATCGCTTCTGTAGCCCTGATGGATGCACGTTCTATCGCAGCTACCGCAGCCAACAAGGGCTTCCTGACAGCGGCTACCGATATGGATGTGGAGTTCACCAATCCCACCTACTATTTTGATAGCAAGATCTACGCAAACCGCGTTTTTGACAGCAAGGGCGTGGCAGATCCCGGCGTAGACATCAAATTTGGTCCCAACATCAAGGACTGGCCGGCTATGTCCGCACTGCCGGAGCACATGGTGCTGAAGGTGGTATCCGAGATTCATGACCCGGTAACTACTACCGATGAGCTGATTCCTTCCGGAGAGACCTCTTCCTACCGTTCCAATCCTCTGGGACTGGCAGAGTTTACCCTGTCCAGAAAAGACCCGGCCTATGTAGGGCTGGCAAAAGAGATCCAGGCGGCGCAGAAGGCCGTTGAAGCCGGAAACTGTCCCTGTGAGGCTGTTCCTGAACTGAAGCCCGTATTCCAGGCTGTGGATGCATGGTTCCCGGGCGTGGACAAGACCAATGTGGGCGTAGGCAGCACCATTTTTGCAGTGAAGCCGGGTGATGGTTCCGCCAGAGAGCAGGCAGCTTCCTGCCAGAAGGTACTGGGCGGCTGGGCTAACATTGTAAACAGCTATGCCACCAAGCGTTATCGCTCCAACCTGATCAACTGGGGCATGCTGCCCTTCCTTATTGAAGAGGGCGAGCTTCCCTTTACCAAGGGCGACTTCCTGTTCTTGCCCGAGATCCGCAAGGCAGTGGTAGAGAAGAGCAGTGAGATCAAAGCCTATGTAAACGGTGAGAAGGACAGAGAGATCACTCTGAGACTGGGCGCTCTGACCGATGACGAGAGAGAGATTATACTGAAGGGATGTCTGATCAATTACAACCGCGCGTAGGAACGTAGATACGTATGAAAATAAAAAAGAAGAGAGCAGCCTGCTCAATGTCATTTAGTTTATGACGAAATTCATTAAGTTAAGGGAAATCAGCAGATTTCCCTTTTCTAATGCCTTTTTCTTCGGTTTTGACATTAAGTTTAAGAGAAATTTTATTAAATTAAGCCTTTCAAGTTGTTGATTTTTTACTTGAATTGCGTAAAATATAATTAGTGAGTGTGTTTTGGAGAGATTAGAGAGATTTTCGGTTTTTATTGAAATAGTGAATGTTTATTTGATTTTGTAATATTTGAGAGAATAGCGAGAACGGAGAGATTTTTGAAAAGTGTATTCCTTGCCATAGGTGGGAATGTCCTTTTCTTTTTTTATTTTTCAAATATTTAAAATCTAACGAAACGAGGTTTTTCACTATGAATATTGGTGCAAATATTCCCGACAGGGTAAAAACGGAATTAAACCTTGCCATTGCAGAATCGGCAAGGACATATCAAAAAGAAAATGACAGATATTTTTCCAGAAATCGTATTTTAGATGTAGAAACAATGATGAAACTGCTGATTTCCATGCAGGGAGGAAGTTTGCAGAAAGAATTGCATGAAGCAGGAATATCTGCGACTGCTTCTGCTTTCGTGCAGAGCAGAAAAAAATTATCATGGATGGATTTAGAAAAGATATTAGATGTATTCAACTCCTATCATCCCGACGCAAAAACCTATAAAGGGTATCGTATTCTTGCTGTTGACGGCACAGCAGTCAATATGCCAAGAAATCCAAAATCAGACAGCTATATGTGCAACAAGGGTGTGCCAAAAGGCTACAATCAATTACACGTCACACCATTATATGATGTACTTAACAAGACCTACGTACATTGCGTGATACAGCCACAACCAAAGCAGGATGAAGTGGGTGCACTAAAGTTTATACTGGATTGGTATGGTGTTCAGAAAAAGACACTCATTGTAGCTGACAGAGGGTTTGAATCATACAATTTACTGGCACATTTCCAAGAAAAACAGATTGATTATCTGATTCGTGTGAAGCAGGAACGGACAGCCATGAGAGAAGTTGCAAAATTACCCATGAAAGAACTTGATACAGATATCAGTTTTACAATTACTACCACGCAGACCAATAAAGACAAGGAAAACGGTTATATTTTTCTTCAGACCCATAAAAACAAGAATCGAGTATACAGTTCAAACACGAACTGTACAAGATGGGATTTCCCTTCCCCATATCCCATGAAACTGAGGATTGTCCGTTTTATGCTTGATACGGGACAGTACGAAACCCTTGCCACAAGTCTTCCGAGAAGTTTTACTTTACAGGAAATCAAGGAACTTTACCATGCACGTTGGGGAATTGAGACAGCCTTTAGAGAACTAAAATACGGATTTGGTCTGGTGAATCTTCATGGTAAAAATGATGACTTTGTGAAGCAGGAAATTTTTGCAGCAATGATTATGTCAAATTTTTGCAGTCGGATTGCAGGACAGGTTGTTGTGGAAAAGCCGAAGAAAAATATACATGCGTACAAAGTTAATTGGAACATGGCGGTTTATCTATGCAAGAAATTTTATCGGGAAGAAAACGGGAACGGAAAACAGTTGATGAAAGATATTGCGAAGTATACCGAAGCGGTACGTCCTAACCGAAGTGATGAAAGAAATTTAAAAGCAAAAGCTTTTGTCGGTTTTACTTATCGTGTATCTGCATAAAAA
>JAFTZF010000012.1 GCA_017464645.1 Lachnospiraceae bacterium
ACTTCCAGAAGAACCTGCAGGGGGATGTGATCGCCCTTGTGGATGCCAATGCCCAGGTGGTGGCAAGATATACCTACGATGCCTGGGGCAGCGTGACAGGCGTGAAGACGAAGGATGGCACAGCCATCACCAGTTCCACACATGTGGCAAACATCAACCCATTCCGATATCGGGGCTACTATTTGGATCGTGAGACGGGGCTGTATTATCTGCAGAGCCGGTATTATGATCCGGTGGTTGGTAGGTTTGTGAATGGGGATGAGGCTGGATTTGCTTGTGTTGAAATCAACCATTTGAAATGCAATTTGTATTGCTATTGTATGAATAATGTTATGAACTATGTTGATTACACTGGATATGATGCATGGGCAATTCTGTTCGATGTTGTTATTCTTATTCTGCCTTTTGTGCTAATGAACTTGACACCAGTTGGGTTGATGTATAAAATTGTTAAATCGCTTTTGGTTGCAGCCTATATAGCACGGATAATTAAAGCAATAGTAGATATAAAAAATGCAAAAGAAGATATAAAAAATGGAAGAAATGATTATAACACATGGTGGACTTTGTACACATCCTGGTTGGCAGTTATTTCTAATTCTATTTTATTAGTTTTAGCAATAATTGGAATTACATTTAAAATGTTTTCAAGTCGTGTTCAAGAAACACTTATTGCAGAGACTCTTCATATAATGAATTTAGTATGGGGCACAGCATTTTTTGGATCACTAGTTCTAAATGATATTGTTGTATTACTTACTACCAATAAAAAACCCAAAAGGAGAGAGGTGGGATAGTTTGTTTTTTTGGCCGGAAGAAGTGTATGATGCTTGGTATGAATCTATAGCAAGAGATGTTGGAAGAGGATTAGGAGGCCTTGTAGCAATTATTGTGGCAATTTTTCTTGTGAGAGTTATAATTCAAAAGCAAGATGATAGAAAGTTGATTTTAGGATTAAACATCTTTTGGGCAATTATCGGATCTTATGATCTTGTGCTATATGTTAGGGCCCCACTTAGCGTTGTATTTTTCGGAGTTGCGACTGTTTTTGGATGTTATATTTTCTGTAGTAAAGAAACACAGAAAGCTTGGGATGATAAGGAGCGAGAAGGTGTTATATCTTCTCATAAATCTGTTTTCGAAAAACAGAGAGCGGATTTTCAAGCCCTCTCTCCAGAAGAACAACAGGAGTGGTATGAAAATTATTTAAAAGGGGCTCCGCATAGATTGACTATAAAAGATGTTATACTAATGAATTTATTAGCTTTTTTCTTGGCAAATTCTGTTAAGTTGGGATATTGGTTCTTGGTTAGTTGAAAGATAGACTGGTATCGAACTATATGAGCAGTAAATGAGTATATGCGCTAAATAGAATACTTTAATGCAAATAAAATGAGAGCCCCAAGTCATCGACTTGGGGCGCCTACATTTATTTATCGCAACAATATTTTCTCAACCCTTATTTCTGGCTGTTCTTAACCTCAGCCATCTTCATGGCGCGAACCTTCAGGGGCAGACCGAACAGGGTGATGAAGCCGCTGGCGTCGTTGTGGTCGTACAGGTCGCCGGTGGTGAAGGAAGCCAGGGACTCATTGTACAGGCTGTAGGGAGAGGTGGTGCCGGCCTTGATGATGTTGCCCTTGTAGAGCTTGAATTTTACTTCGCCGGTCACATATTCCTGGGTGCTGGTCACGAAAGCCTGGATCGCTTCCCGCAGGGGAGTGAACCATTTTCCTTCGTATACTACCTGAGCCAGCTTGTTGCCCATGTCCTTCTTGGTCTCCATGGTGGCGCGGTCTAATACCAGCTCTTCCAGCTGCTCATGGGCTGCCATCAGGATGGTTCCGCCGGGAGTCTCGTATACGCCACGGGACTTCATACCAACCACACGGTTCTCTACGATATCTACGATACCGATACCGTGCTTTCCGCCCAGAGCGTTCAGCTCTCTGATGATATCGGAAACCTTCATGGATTTGCCGTTTACGGAGGTGGGAACACCCTTTTCAAAGGTCATGGTTACATATTCGCCTTCATCCGGTGCATTTTCGGGAGAAACGCCCAGCACCAGCATGTTGTCAAAGTGGGGTTCGTTTGCCGGGTCTTCCAGCTCCAGACCCTCGTGGCTTAAGTGCCACAGGTTGCGGTCACGGCTGTAGCTGTGGCTGTGGTCGAAGGGCAGGTCGATGCCGTGCTTTTTGCAGTAGTCGATCTCGTCTTCCCGGGACTGCATGGTCCATACATCCGTCATTCTCCAGGGAGCGATGATCTTCAGGTCCGGAGCAAGAGCGCGGATGCCCAGCTCGAAACGGATCTGGTCATTTCCTTTGCCGGTAGCACCGTGGCAGATGGCAGAAGCACCTTCTTTGCGGGCGATCTCCACCAGCTTCTTTGCGATGGCAGGACGAGCCATGGAGGTTCCCAGCAGATATTTGTGCTCGTAAACAGCGCCTGCCTGCACACAGGGCATAATGTACTCGTCGCAGAATTCATCTACGATATCTTCAATATATAATTTGGATGCGCCGGAGAGCTTTGCACGCTCATCCAGTCCCTCCAGCTCGTTTCCCTGTCCGCAGTCTACGCAGCAGCAGATAACGTCGTAATCAAAATTTTCCTTTAACCAGGGAATGATGGCAGTGGTATCCAGACCACCGGAATAGGCCAAAACAACTTTTTCTTTCATTTCTATAATCCTCCTGAATCCTTAACGATTTTCATCGGTCATTTCATAGTACCTAATATACAACAAATGTAATAAATATGCAAGTGAAAATTTATACATAGATTTCAAAAAATGGGGCCGGTCTTTATGCAAAGTGCCAGTATGAAAGAAAAGTATTGAAAAATAGGGAAAACAGAGGTACAATAGGGATCAAACAGAGCCATTGAAAGAAGTGCGAAAGATGATTTCAGCGGATTTTCAAGGAAAAAAATATGCAAAATATTCATTAAAAATGCATAAAAATAAATTTTGTGCGAAAAAGGAAAGGCAGAAGGGCGGGAAACATCCTTTTATTAGGTAGAATCTCTTGCATCTGCAGTTCAAAAGTGGTACGATACGGTATTGGGTGAAAGTTTACCCATACAGGCAAGAAGGAGAATTGTGATGGTTAAAGTAGGAATTATCGGATCTACAGGATATGCCGGCGGTGAGCTGGTGCGTCTGCTTATGGGACATCCCCAGGCAGAGATTAAATGGTATGGTTCCAGAAGTTACATAGATAAAAAGTACGCAGATGTATATCAGAACATGTTCCAGATCGTGGAGGATGTGTGCAAGGATGATAATATGGAAGCTCTGGCACAGGAAGTGGATGTGATCTTCACGGCCACACCCCAGGGCCTGTGCGCTTCCCTGGTAAAGGAAGAGATTTTGTCCAAGGTAAAGATCATTGACTTGAGCGCAGACTTCCGGATCAAGGATGTGGATGTTTACGAGAAGTGGTACGGGATTACCCATCCCTGTCCCCAGTACATTCCCGAGGCGGTGTACGGTCTTTGTGAGATCAACAGGGAAGCAGTGAAGGGCGCCCGCATTCTGGCAAATCCGGGATGCTATCCCACCTGCAGTACCCTGTCCATTTACCCGCTGGTAAAGGAGGGTATCATTGATCCGGCTACCATTATTATCGATGCCAAGTCCGGTACTTCCGGTGCAGGCCGCGGTGCAAAGGTAGATAATCTGTACTGTGAAGTCAATGAAAATATTAAGGCCTACGGCGTGGCAGGCCATCGCCACACTCCTGAGATCGAGGAGCAGCTGACTTACGCAGCAGGGGAGCCGGTGCTGCTTAACTTTACCCCGCACCTGGTGCCCATGAACCGTGGTATTCTGATCACTGCCTATGCTTCTTTAAAGAAGGATGTGACCTACGAGGAAGTAAAGGCCATTTATGACAAATATTACGCAGACGAGCAGTTTGTCCGCGTGCTGAACAAGGATGTATGCCCCCAGACCAAATGGGTGGAGGGCAGCAACTATGTGGATGTGAACTTCAAGATCGATCCCAGGACCCGCCGCGTTATCATGATGGGTGCCATGGACAATCTGGTGAAGGGCGCAGCCGGTCAGGCTGTCCAGAACATGAACCTGATGTTTGGACTGCCGGAGAATATGGGACTGAATCTGGTGCCTATGTTCCCCTAGTGCGGGTGCGGCTGCCGGTTATAATGAACTTTTAAGAAAAGAGACGAGTGATATGGAAATACGGACAATGACCATAGAAGATTACGATGGAGTCTACGCCCTGTGGATGACCATCAAGGGCTTTGCCATCCGCAGCATTGATGATTCCCGGGTGGGCGTGGAGCGCTTCTTGAAGAGAAATCCCACCACCAGCGTGGTGGCTGTGGAGGACGGCAGGATCGTGGGAAGCATTCTGTGCGGACATGACGGACGCCGGGGCTGCCTGTATCATGTGTGTGTCCATGAGGACTACCGCATGCGGGGCATCGGCAAGCAGATGGTGGTATTTTGCATGAATGCCCTGAAAGAGGAGCAGATCAGTAAGGTGTCCCTGATCGCATTTACCAGAAATGACATTGGAAATGCCTTCTGGAACCGCATCGGCTGGACCAGACGGCTGGACCTGAATTACTATGACTTTACCTTAAATGAGGCAAATATTACGGCCTTTAACGAGTGATGAGGAGGAATACGCATATGAAAGAAATCGCAGGCGGCGTTACAGCGGCAAAGGGCTTTGAGGCAGCAGCTGCAGCAGCCAGGATCAAATACGCAGGCAGAACCGATATGGCTCTGATCTACAGCCAGGCACCCTGTCAGGCGGCAGGCACCTTTACCACCAATGTGGTAAAAGCAGCTCCGGTGAAATGGGACCGCCAGCTTGTGGAAGAGTCCCCCTATGTGCAGGCAGTTGTGATCAACGCAGGTATTGCCAATGCATGCACCGGCGAAGAGGGCATGGGCTATTGCAGGGAAACTGCAGAAGAGGCAGCCAAGGTATTTGATATTCCGGCCTCTGCGGTACTGGTGGCTTCCACAGGTGTGATCGGTATGCAGCTTCCCATGAACCGCATCAAAAACGGCATCCACTTGTTAAAGGAAGCTAAGGGCGAATCCCTGGAGCATGGAACAGAGGCTTCCAAAGCCATTATGACTACTGATACTGTGAATAAAGAGATCGCAGTGGAGTTTACCGTAGGCGGCAAGACCGTTCACATGGGCGGCATGTGCAAAGGCTCCGGCATGATCCATCCCAACATGTGCACCATGCTGGGTTTTGTGACCACCGATGTGAAGATTTCCAAGGAGCTGCTGACCAAGGCAGTGAAAGAAGATGTAAAAGACACCTTCAATATGATCTCCGTGGATGGAGACACCTCCACCAATGACACCCTGCTGGTGCTGGCAAACGGTATGGCAGAGAACCCGGAGATTACCGAAGAAGGCGAGGATTTTGAAGCATTCAAGGCGGCTCTTCGCTATGTAAATACATATCTGGCCAAGAAGATGGCAGGAGACGGAGAGGGTGCTACCGCACTTCTGGAAATCACCATGAAGGGCTGTGAGAGCAAGGAGCAGGCTGCTTTGCTGGCCAAGTCCGTGGTGACATCCAGTCTGGTAAAGGCAGCTATGTATGGCCATGATGCCAACTGGGGCAGAATCCTCTGCGCCATGGGATATTCCGGCGCACAGTTCGACCCGGAGAAGGTGGATCTGTATTTTGAGAGCACAGCCGGTTCTCTGAAGATTATTGAGAACGGCGTGTCCACCGGTTACAGCGAGGAGCTGGCGACTAAGATCCTCTCTGAGCCGGAAGTGACTGTCATCGCAGATGTGAAGATGGGAGAGGCCACCGCCACTGCCTGGGGCTGCGATCTGACTTATGACTATGTAAAAATCAACGGAGATTACCGCTCTTAAGAAGGAGGTTTCCCATGAGTATGAATACAGATATGGAAAAATACATGGAGAAAGCAGAGGTGCTTATTGAGGCCCTGCCCTACATCCAGCACTTCAACCGGAAGATCATTGTAGTGAAATACGGCGGCAGCGCCATGGTGGATGAAAATCTGAAAAAGAATGTCATCAAGGATGTGACCCTGCTAAAGCTGGTTGGCTTTAAGCCCATCATCGTACACGGCGGCGGCAAGGAGATCAGCCGCTGGGTAGGCAAGGTAGGCATGGAGCCCCACTTTATCAATGGCCTGCGCGTGACTGATGCGGAGACCATGGAGATCGCTGAGATGGTATTGAATAAAGTCAATAAGGAGCTGGTGCAGCTGGTCCAGAGCCTGGGCGAAAAGGCAGTGGGTATCAGCGGCAAGGACGGCGGACTCCTCAAGGTGGAGAAGCGTCTGTCTGACGGCCAGGACATTGGTTTTGTGGGCGAGATCACAGAGGTGCAGCCCAAGGTGCTTTATGACCTGCTGGAAAAGGATTTCCTGCCGATCGTATGCCCCGTTGGCATGGATGAAAGCTTCCAGACCTACAACATCAATGCAGATGACGCAGCCTGTGCCATTGCCCGTGCAGTGGGAGCAGATAAGCTGGCTTTCCTGACCGATATCGAAGGAGTGTACAGGGATAAAGACGATCCCTCCAGCCTGATTTCCGAGATCACTGTATCTGAGGCCCGTGAGCTGATTGCAGGAGGAACCATCGGAGGAGGCATGCTGCCTAAGCTGAACAACTGCATCGATGCCATTGAGAACGGTGTTTCCAGAGTACACATTATTGACGGACGCATGGCACACAGCCTGCTGATGGAAATTTTTACAAATAAAGGTATCGGCACAGCCATTCTGGGAGATAAGGAGAATAAATTCTATGATGGAAAATAAGATTCGGGAAGATGCCGAGCAGGTAGTTCTGCATACATACAACCGGTATCCGCTGGTGCTGGACAAGGGCCAGGGCGTATACCTGTATGACGTGGACGGAAAGGAGTATCTGGATTTTGCAGCAGGTATTGCCGTACAGTCCCTGGGATATCACTATCCCGGCTATGACGAGGCTCTGAAGGCCCAGATCGACAAGCTGACCCATATTTCCAATCTGTACTACAGCGCTCCCATGGAGGAGGCTGCCCGCAGAGTGATCGCAGCTACCGGCATGAGCAAGGTGTTTTTCACCAACAGCGGTACAGAGTCTATTGAGGGGGCACTGAAAGCTGCCCGTCGGTATTCCTACAACAAATACGGTGAGAACCGCTATGAGATCATTGCCATGAACCATTCCTTCCATGGCAGAAGTAGGGGCGCGCTGGCTGTGACCGGAAACGAGAAGTATCAGATTCCCTTCCGTCCGCTGGTGGATGGAGTGAAATTTGCAGAGTATAACGATCTGGAGAGTGTAAAGGCTCAGATCACAGATAAGACCTGTGCCATTATCATGGAGACTGTCCAGGGTGAGGGCGGCATTTATCCGGCTACAGAGGAGTTCTTAAAGGGCGTACGTGCCCTTTGCGATGAGAAGGATCTGATCCTGATCCTGGATGAGATCCAGTGCGGTATGGGCCGGACCGGTTCCATGTTTGCATGGCAGGCGTACGGTGTAGAGCCGGATATCATGACCTGTGCGAAAGCGCTGGGCTGCGGTGTGCCTGTAGGAGCCTTTGTATTGAATGAGAAGGCGGCTGCCAATTCCCTGGCGCCCGGAGACCACGGAACCACCTATGGAGGCAATCCCTTTGTGTGCGCTGCAGTAGCTGCTGTACTGGAAATTTTTGAGAAAGATCACATTGTAGAGCATGTGCGCCAGGTTTCTGCTTATCTGGAGGAGAAGCTGGATGAACTGGTGGAAAAATACGATTGCATTGCCAGCCGCCGTGGAAAAGGCCTCATGCAGGGGCTGGTAATCCAGGGTAGACCTGTGGGTCAGGTTGTGGTAAAATCTTTAGAGGAAGGTTTGATTGTAATTACAGCCGGCTCTGATGTGCTTCGTCTCGTTCCGCCTCTGGTAATTGAGAAGGCCCATGTGGATGAGCTGGTAGAGAAACTCACCCGGGCGCTGGATAAGGTTCTGGCAGAATAAGTGCTGCGTCCGGAAGTAGTATAGAAAGGATCGCAGTATGAGACATACGATTTATCGCAGAGTGCTGGCTTGTCTGATAGTGCTGCTGGTGTTCATCCAGCTATTTAATGTGGCGTTTGACGCTCATGAGGCAGCCCGGGCAGAAGAGGGAGCAGGCTCCAAAGAGGAGACACTGACCCTTTGGTATACAGATGAGAAGCTGAATGCCTATCTGGTGGATGCAGCGTCCCAGTTTCAGGAGGAGACCGGTGTGGAGATTGTTCTGCAGCTGGTCACAGCGGTGGATTATATTGAGCTGATCAATCGTGCCAGTATCTCGGATTCCGGCGGACCGGACTTGTTTGTTACCTCCAGCGAGCTGCTGGAAAAGGCCCGATTGGCCGGACTTACGGTAGAAAATGACAGCTTTAAGCAGCGGGAACTGGAAAAGAACTTCCCTCAGAAGGCGCTGGATGCAGCCACCTGCGGCGGCAAACTCATGGCTTACCCCTTTTATTTTGAGACTTGCTTTTTGCTGTACAACCGCAGCTATGTAGACAGTGCTCCGGCTACCATCGATGATATTCTGGCCTACTCCGACACCTTTGAGGCTACCGGAGATATGGCGAAGGTAGAGAATATTTTAAAGTGGAATGTATCTGATATTTTCTATGACTTCTTCTTTATTGCAAATTATGTGAATCTGGGCGGACCTACGGGAGATGACCGGTCCCAGGTGGAACTGGACGCAGAGGAAGTGGTTCAGTGCCTGGAGTATTATCAAAGCCTGAACGAATTCTTTGCAATTGATGCAGAAGAGGTTACCACCGACAGTGTCATCCAGGAATTTATCGAGGGTAAGACGGTCTATACCATTGCCAAGACCGATGCCCTTCTCTGGCTGGATGCCATTGCAGAACAGGGAGGCGGAGACTTTTACAGTATCTCCATGCTGCCGGATCTGACAACAGAGCTGCAGACAAAAGGTTTGTCCGTAACCAATTCCGTAGTGGTGAACGCCTATTCCAAAAACCGGGAGCGGGCACAGGAGTTTGCCAAATATATTACCTATGACAAGGTGGATGCCTTGTATGAAAAGACCAACAAGATGCCGGTAAAGATCGGTGTGGAATATGAAAATGACCAGATGCAGGTGTTGCTGGATCAGTACGAGGATTCCGTAGAGGTTCACAAGATTACAGACCTGAGCAATTACTGGATCTGGATGGAGCTTACCTTTGCAGATATCTGGAAAGGCAACGATGTAAGAACAGAAATAGAGTCCGTGTCAGAACGGATACAGGCGCAGCTGCAATAGGTTGCGCTTTTTTGTATTAAATTTCCAAATTCGGGAAACCCTATGTTATAAAACAAAGACGGAGGTTTGCCGGAGTATGACAGGAGTTTTGATTGCATTGATTTCAGGTGCTCTTATGAGTGTACAGGGAGTGTTTAATACAGGAGTGACGGAAAAAACCAGTGTGTGGGTGTCTGCCAGCTGGGTGCAATTTTCTGCCCTTTTGACTTGCCTTATCATCTGGGCCATCACCGATCGGCAAAGTTTGCTTGGGGTAATTCAGGTACAGCCTAAATACATGCTGCTGGGTGGAGTGATTGGAGCATTTATCACCTTTACCGTCATTCAGAGCATGAGCAGTCTGGGCCCTGCCAAGGCGGTTATGCTGATCGTGATTTCCCAGCTGATCGTGGCTTATGTCATTGAACTTTTCGGTTTATTTGGAGCGGAAAAGGTGGATTTTGAGTGGAGAAAAGCCATTGGCATGGTGGTTGCCATCGTGGGTGTAATTTTGTTTAAATGGGAGTAAAAAAGTATTGTAATCAGGGGAAAAGTCCGTTACAATAAAGGTATCTTATCTGGCGCAGAGGGGCCTTTTCGTGAGGGAAAGGCAGGTACAGATGGAGAAAAAAGAAAACACCGGAGGTTTTTATTCCGGGTGTTGGAGGCTTTTGGGTATACTTCTTATGGTGGTATGCCTCTTTTGTAATTGTGGCAAAGAAGAGGCTGTATTTACCGCAGGAGGCGAGGGCGGGCAGGAAAGTCTGCCGGATACTGCAGAGCCTTCAAAAGAATTGAAAATTCAGAGGAAAAAATACCGGACAGTGAAACAAAAAGACCGGTCAAAGCGTCAGATATTGTGGTGGTGTATGTCTGCGGTCAGGTGCGAAGTCCGGGGGTATATGAGCTGGAAGCAGGAGAGCGCATAGCGGACGCTATAGAGCTGGCCGGAGGGATGACCGAGGAAGCCGCAGCGGATGCTTTAAATCTGGCCCGGGAGCTTACAGATGCTCAGATGATTCGGGTGCCCTCTCAGGAAGAAGTGGAGAAGGGTGTGTTTTCTGAGAATACATGGCCAGGACAAACCGAAGAAGCTTCGGGGATCTCAGGCGTAGACAACCAGGGGCGGATTTCTCTGAATACAGCGACCCGGGAACAGTTGATGACTCTGTCCGGCATCGGAGAAGCAAAAGCTGATGCCATTTTGCAGTACCGTCAGGAGCATGGCAGCTTTAACAGTATTGAGGAAATTATGAATATTCCCGGGATTAAGCAAGGCGTATTTTTAAAAATCAAGGATCAGATAACCGTTTAACAAAAGCAGCATGATAGGGATGAGAACATGGGAAAGAAAATTTTAGTAGTGGATGATGAGAAATTAATTGTAAAAGGACTACGCTTCAGTCTGGAGCAGGAGGGTATGGAGGTAGACTGTGCCTATGATGGAGAAGAGGCTTTGGAAAAGGCAAGAGGAAAAGAATATGACATGGTGCTGCTGGATGTGATGCTGCCCAAGCTGGATGGATTCCAGGTGTGCCAGCAGATTCGGGATTTTTCCATGATGCCCATTATCATGTTGACTGCCAAAGGTGAAGATATGGATAAGATCCTGGGCCTGGAATATGGCGCAGATGATTATATTACCAAGCCTTTTAATATTCTGGAGATCAAAGCCCGCATGAAGGCCATTATGCGGAGAACTACGCCCAAGCCCGGCAAGGCATCCAGTAAGATGATCGAGACTTCCGGCATGAAGATGGATGTGGAGAGCCGGCGTCTGTATATCTCCGGAAAGGAAATCAATCTGACTGCTAAAGAGTTTGATTTGCTGGAACTGATGGTCATGAATCCGGGCAAGGTGTACAGCAGAGAGAATCTGTTAAATCTGGTCTGGGGATACGAGTATCCCGGTGATGTGCGGACAGTAGATGTACATATCCGTCGTCTGCGTGAGAAGATTGAGGCGAGCCCCAGCGAGCCTAAATATGTGCATACCAAGTGGGGAGTGGGTTATTATTTTCAGGCATAATATTTTTAGTGGATTGATCAAAAGCATGGGAGTTCGCATTTTCCTGTGCTTTCTGATTCTGGGGCTCATGCCCATGATTGTCATAAGACATACCATTATGAACAGCTATGAGAAGCGGGCAGTGACTGTGCGCTGTACAGAGGTACAGAACCAGTGCAAGATCCTGTCCAATCAGCTGGTCAGCAGCAATTACATGGAAGGCGAGTCTTCGGAGTCAGTAGAGGCGGATTTGAATCAGTTGGCCAATCTTTATGATGGACGTATCCTGCTGATCGATGAGGACTTCCGTATTATCAAGGATACATACAATCTGGAAGAAAACAAGATCATGGTAGCAGAAGAGGTGGTAAAGTGTTACAAAGGGCAGAGTACCAGCCCT
This sequence comes from Lachnospiraceae bacterium, assembly GCA_017464645.1. Next base: position 11,687 of record JAFTZF010000012.1, read on the forward strand.
GTGGTGGGCAGCCGCTTCATTGAGATCACGGTACCGGTGCAGGATGCGGAAACGGAAAACATCCTGGGCGTTATTCTGATCAGTGTATCTACAGACAGTATCCGGGATAACCGGGAGTATCTGGAGTACAATGCAGATATGATGCTGGCAGCGCTGGCAGTAATTTTGCTGGCAGTGGCTGCAGTGCTGGGATATCTGCTCATGCGGCCCATTTACAATATGAGCGATTATCTGGAGAGCTTTTCTGTAGGTCATACAGACTCGGATATGGAGATTGAAAGCTATACAGAGACCCGGGGGATTTCCAAGTCTTTCAACCGTATCATTACCCAGATGCGGGCCTTGGATGAATCCCGTCAGGAGTTTGTGTCTAACGTGTCCCATGAACTGAAGACTCCGCTGACATCCATGAAGGTGCTGGCCGATTCTTTGATGATGCAGGAGGAAGTGCCGGCTGAGTTGTATAAAGAATTCATGGGCGATATTGCAGAGGAGATCGACCGGGAAAATAAGATCATTACAGACCTGCTGTCTCTGGTAAAGATGGATAAAAAGGAAGCAGACTTGAACATTGCTCCTGTAAGTGTGAACGATTTGCTGGAATTGGTGTTAAAGCGCCTGCGTCCCATTGCTGCAAAGAAAAATATTGAGGTGGTACTGGAGAGCTTTCGGCCGGTTGTGGCAGAGATCGATGAGGTGAAGCTGAACCTGGCCTTTACCAATCTGGTGGAGAATGCCATTAAGTATAACCATGAAAATGGCTGGGTGCATGTATCGCTGGATGCGGATCACAAGTTCTTCTATGTGAAAGTGATAGATTCCGGTATTGGTATTCCGGAGGAGTCCAAACAGCATATTTTTGAGCGGTTTTACAGGGTGGACAAGTCACATTCCAATGAGATCGATGGTACAGGCCTGGGCCTTGCCATCACCAGAAGCGCGATCTTGCTTCATAAGGGAGCTATCAAGGTTTCCAGCGTGCCGGGAGAGGGAACTACTTTTTCCGTGCGGATACCTTTGAAGTATATTGTGTAAAGAGCCTTTTGTCTGAGAAGCCGGGAAATAGGGAAGGGAACTGCTATGAAAAAGACAAGGTTATGGTTTTTGCTGGTTTTGCTTTTGCTGGCGCAGCTTTGGGGCTGTCAGAAGCAGGAAGCAGAAGAAGCGGATTATCAAATCTATTATATCAATAAAGATGACACCGCTGTGGTATCGGAAAATTATGAGCCGGAAAATACAGAGGGGACCGCGATGATTGAGGAGTTTATCGGGAAACTGCAGGAGACTCCCGAAAATCCGGAATACAAGAAGGCTTTGCCGGACAGTGTGAAGCTTTTGGATTATTATCTGGAAGACGGACAGATGTCCCTGTATTTTGATGTAAGCTATCAGTTGATGGATGAGGTCTATGAGGTGCTGTGCCGTGCAGCCATTGTGCGTACAGTCTGCCAGCTTCCTCAGGTGGATTATGTGGCCTTTTTTGTTAATGATGAAGCTCTCGTGGATTCTAATGATATGCCGGTAGGCTTTATGACTGCGGAGCTGTTTATTGAGAATGCGGGCCAGCAGATCAATACCTATGACCGTGTGACCTTGAGTTTGTATTTTGCCAATGAGGAAGGGGACAAGCTGGTAAGAGAACGGGATACATTCAACTACAGTACCAATATATCCCTGGAAAAATTAGTGGTAGAACAGCTGATCAAGGGCCCGTTATCCGACCAGGCATACCCCTGTATCCCTCCGGAGACCAAGCTGCTCAGTGTGACTACCAAGGATGGCATTTGTTATGTAAACCTGGATGCGGGATTTATGGGACAGGGCTATGATGTGAAAGAGGCTATCCCTATATACTCCATTGTAAATTCCCTGACCCAGCTGCAGCACGTAAAAAAAGTGCAGATCCTGATCAATGGAGAGACGCCTAAGGTGTATCGGGAGAGCATCAGCTTTACCACGATCTTTGAGTTTGACTTCCGGTACATTGAAACAGAGGGCAATAGCAGCAACAAGGATAAAACACAGGACACGCACGAGGAGACTACCCAGAGCGAAAGCAAGGGAAATAAAGAAGAAAATAAAAACTAAGGAGATGAGTTCCTACGCATATAAGGAGGCCGCTCTACGGAGCAGCCTTCCTTCTGTTTCTTATCTGTCTCATATTGCCGCCCTCTCTCTGGATGCATACGGATATTCAGGAGGGGACGGCTGTTTTTACCGGAACGGTGGGCAGACGGGAGCAGAAAGAAGGCACACAGGTATACTATCTGAAGGATACCGATATTTCCGGAACCAGATGGATTCTGGTCTATCTAAACCATTCGAACAGCCAATATTTCATTGGCAATACTCTGAAAATTTATGGAACAATAAAAAAATATGAAACACCAGGGAATCCGGGACAATTTGACGGCCTGATTTATTATCAGACCCGCAAAATCGATGGAATGTGCTTTGCACAGAAGGTGGAGCTGGTGGATGGGAAGAAAGATTCCCTGCGGGAGGGATTGCTGCAAATCCGCCTGAGGCTGGGTGGAGAATTGGAAAGATGCCTGGATCAGTCAGACAGCGGTATTTTAAAGGCTATGCTGCTGGGAGAGCGCCGGGACCTGGGACCGGAAATCCGGGAGCTGTATCAGGAGAGCGGGATATCCCATCTGCTGGCGATTTCCGGTCTGCACATTTCGATTTTGGGAGCAGGCCTCTACAGGCTGCTGCGAAAAACCGGTCTGCCCTCTGCGGCAGCGGGAATTCCGGCACTGATTTTTATGGGATGCTATGGAATTCTGATCGGGGCAGGTACTTCTACTTTGCGGGCTTTGATCATGTTTGCTTTGACTGTGGGCGCAGATTTTCTGGGGCGCAGCTATGACATACGGACAGCTCTTGGAGTGACCGCCATAGGGCTTTTGCTGGAGCAGCCCCTGTATGCCCGGGATGGAGCTTTTCTGCTTTCTTTTGGGGCAATTCTGGGACTGACTCAGATCAATCCTGTCTTGAAAGGAATGTGGGAAAGAGAGAGCAGACCGGAGGAAAGCACAAAAGTGAAAGGGATGATAGGCTTTCTGAAAGATGGATTTTGTACTTCTCTCAGTGTCCAGATCATGACTTTACCGGTGCTTTTATATTGCTTTTATCAGGTGCCGCTTTATGCGCCCCTTTTGAATCTGCTGGTAGTACCGCTTATGGGGCCGCTTCTGACAGCCGGCCTGGTGTGCGTAAGCCTTAGCTGGGCCAGCAGTTTTCCGGGGGTGGAAGTTCTGGTGGGAGGCCTGGCCGGAATTGCCCGGATTTTCGCTTGGGTCTGCCATGGGATTTTGTGGGTGGTGGAACAGGGAGCCCGCATCAGCAGTAGTTTTGTGGGGGCAATGCTCACGACCGGCCGCCCTGAGACGTGGCAGATAGTGGTCTATTATCTGGGTGTACTTGGCTTTTTGCTGTTTGCAGGAATGCATCGATGGAAAAGAGAGAAGAACCGGTCCCAGGAGAAGAGTAAGGAGTGGAGTTTCAAGGCACGGCTGCTGGCAGGCGCAGTATATGCAGCTGCGCTATTGGTGCTTTTTTTGAGACCGGAGCCGGAATTTACCATGACCATGCTGGATGTGGGCCAGGGGGATTCCATATATTTTAAGACCCGGGGCGGCAGCAGCTTTTTGATGGACGGGGGGAGCAGCAGCGAAGAGCTGGTGGGACAGTATATTCTGGAGCCGTTTTTGAAGTGTCAGGGACAGGCGGAGCTTGACTATGTGCTGATAAGCCATGGGGACGAGGACCATGTTTCCGGGATTCGGGAAATCCTGGACGGAAATCTGTTGTCTGTGGGCTGTCTCATTTTGCCGGAGAGCGGACGAGAGGATGAAACATGCCGGGAACTGGCTGCTTTGGCCAAGGGCCGGGGCACATCCGTGATCTGGATGAAGGCGGGAGATCGCCTGCAGGACAGAAAACTGCTGCTCCGCTGTCTGGCGCCGGAAAAAGGCCGGGTGTATGAAGACAAAAATGCAGGTTCTCTGGTGCTCAGCCTGGAATACAAAAGCCTGCATATTTTGCTGACGGGAGATTTGGAAGGAAGCGGAGAGCGTCTGGTATTGGAGCAGGGATTGTTGGAAAAAGACTATGATATTTTGAAGGTGGCTCATCACGGCTCCAGGTATTCCACAGGAGAGGACTGGCTTTCGAAAGTGCAGCCTGAGGTGAGCCTGATCTCCTGCGGGGAGGATAATTCCTACGGACATCCACATGGGGAGCTGCTGGAGCGGCTAAAAAAAGCTGGCAGCAGAATTTACCGGACCTCCCAAAAGGGAGCGGTGACTGTTACCAGCAATGGACAGACTTATGAAGTTCAAACTTATTTGCCTTAAGATTCGGGCCGGCTGTATCGGATGATCAGCAGCTCTACGCTCAGGATGTCCTCCATGCGGCCGGTCTTTACAGCTTCTTCCGTCCGGACGCAGTCCTCTACGGCCTGAGCCAGAGCCTCCGTGGTAAAACGACGGGCCTGCTGAATGTATTTCCCTGCAATAAAAGGAGACATGGAAAGCCGGGAAGCAATAGCATTTTTGTCGTAGCCCTTGCTCATGAGACTGCGGACGGACAGCAGCTGGTTGAACTGGCGGGCCAGCAAAAAGAGGATTCGCATGGGCGGCTCTTTTAAAGCCAGCAGGTCATAGTACAGATCCAGGGCCAGCTTCTGACGGCGCTCGGCAATGGCGTTGATCATGTCAAAGATTTTGTTAGTGGTCTGGGTAGTGCAGATTTCCTCCACATCCTGGGGGGTAATGGTTTCCTGGTCCAGGCAGTAGGAAATCAGTTTTTCCAGTTCCCGGGAGATATTCTCCATGTCAGTACCGGTCTTTTCCAGAAACAGGCCCAGGGCCTCATCGGTAATGCCTTTCTTTTCCTGAAGGAGCTGCTTCCAGATCCAGCGGGTCAGGGTCTTCTCATCCTGAGTGGCAAATTCCACCACGCGTCCGTTGTCCTTTACTGCCTTGAACATGCGGCTGCGCTTGTCCACCTCCGTCTCGGTAAATACCAGACAGGTGCTGTCCGGTATCTGAGCAAGATAATCCGCCAGCTCGTCGCACTTATTTTTGAAGAAGCCGCTGTCATCCACACCGATGTAGCGGCGCTGGGCAAAGAAGGGCATGGTCTCGGCCAGGTCAATGATTTCCTTGGGGTCGCAGCCCTTTCCTTCAAAGAAGGCCTGATTCATGGTGTCGTCCGGGGATACCAGGGCAGCACGAAGCCGCTGCTTGTACTGGGTGCGGAGATAAGCCTCGTCGCCGTACAGCAGATACACCTTTTTAAAAGAATTGTTTTTGATATCTTCCAGAAGCATTTTCATAAATCGGGTTCCTCATGAATAAGAAAGGCATCCAACTGACGGGATTGGATGCCTTTGAATGTTCTATGTGACAAATTAAGCGATGCTGTCAACAGCTTTGGTCATACGAGAAACTTTTCTAGAAGCTGTTTTCTTGTGATAAACACCCTTGGCAGCAGCCTTGTTCAGAGTAGAGATAGCAGCTCTTAAAGCAGCCTTTGCAGTCTCAGCATCCTTTGCAGCTACAGCAGCATCAACCTTCTTGATTGCGGTCTTCACTTCAGATTTGATTGCTTTGTTTCTGGCAGTTCTTGCCTCAGCAACCTGGATTCTCTTCTTTGCAGATTTAATATTAGCCAACTTGTACACCTCCAAATGGTTCAAATTCTTATTATGATCATCGGTCTTGTTCCGTTAACTCGGACACGGACATGTTAACAAAACACACTTACTTATTTTATGGCAGGAAATCAATTCTGTCAATACATATTTCTTAAAAAACTGAGAAAAAATAGGGAAAAAGACCGGAAAAAAGGCGGGAAATAAGATGGGAGTAACGGAAATGGAGAAATTTCAGGTGCGAACGGATCTGGCTCTGGAGGCCAGGGAAAGTTTTGAAGGAGAGGATGTGGAAATCCGGGGGGTTTCCATTGAGGAGCAATATGACGAGGACCGGGATATCCGGGTGACCCGCGTGAAGATTGAGACGGAAAACGGTGCCAGGGCCATGGGGAAACCTGTGGGCGAATATTTGACTTTGGAAGCACCCGGGTTGTCGGAGGAGGATGAGGACTATCATAGAGAAGTATCCATGGAGCTGGCAAAACACATTCGGCAGCTCATGGGAGAGGGTGAGCAGTCCGTACTGGTGGTAGGACTGGGAAACCGGGAGGTGACACCGGATGCTCTGGGGCCCCAGGTGGTTAATAATCTTATGATCACCCGTCACATTATCCGGGAATTTGGCAGCAGAGCCTTTGGAAGAGAGCAGATGAATCAGGTCAGTGCCATTGTACCCGGTGTCATGGCACAGACGGGCATGGAGACCTTTGAAATTGTGAAGGGAATCGTGGAGGAAACCAAGCCGGACTGGATCATTGCGGTGGATGCCCTGGCGGCCCGGGCCAGCAAACGTCTCAATCGTACCATCCAGCTGTGCGATGTGGGGATTTATCCGGGTTCAGGTGTGGGAAATCATCGAAACGGCCTGACCCGCGACAATCTGGGCATTCCTGTTTTGGCCATTGGCGTACCTACGGTAGTGGACGCGGCCACTATTGTCTATGATGCTACGGGAGACAGAGAGCGTATTGCGCCGAACCTGAATGGAATGTTCGTGACACCGAAAAATGTGGACGAGATGATCAAGCGCCTGAGCTATACCATTTCTGAGGCTATTAATATTGCTCTGGAGGGCAGAGTGCAGGCATAGCATATCCGGTTTCTGAATATATTTAGACCACATGGAGTGATGGAATGAACCGGAAGCAGAAAATAGTGAACAAAGGCATCTGGCTGGTAATTTTCCTGCTGGGTGCCTGGATTTTGATATATGGAATGCAGGGGCAGCTTGTAAAGCGGGCTGCCTATGCTTGTGTACGTTTCCTGAGCGATGCGGAATTTGCCCTGCAAAAGGCGGCAGCCAGGACCATTGTCCCGGGGCTTTTGTATTCGGCCAGGGATGCGGGGGGATCTGAGACTACGGAGGATTTTCTTGTGGCCAGCGCATGGGAGATGTTTCCCATTTATCCCTTTGTGTGCCAGCAGGAGGTCTACGAGACGGAGATTGAAGGAGGAGCTGTCTTAGATCTTCTGCTGGCCAGGGAGGAGACGTTGGAGGAGTCGGAGGAACAGACAGAACTGACCCGGGAAGAACTGTCCCGGGAACAGCTGCTGCAGCAGATGGAAGCAGAAAACCGGCTGGCAGCCGACGGAGGGCAGACAGCCGGGGATCCCTCGGGAACGGAGAGCTTTCCGGGAGTGGAATACAGCCTGGAGCAGCTGGCAGATTATGATTTTGTCCGGGGGGCCTTTTATAATGTTGCATCCAATACGGATATCAGCGCGGAGGTCCTGGACGGAGCAGCCCTTGCCAGCATGGACCTGCGCCTGGAAAATGATGCTGCGGAGCCTCAGATCCTCATCTATCACACCCACTCCCAGGAAGGCTTTGTGGATTCCGTAGAAGGAGATCTGAGCACCACCATTGTGGGCGTGGGTGCGCGGCTGGCAGAGATTTTAAGGGAAGACTATGGTTACAATGTGATCCACAACACCAATGTGTATGATTTCGTTGATGGAAAACTGGATCGGAACCAGGCCTATTCCATGGCGCTGCCGGAGATAGAAGCTATTCTGGCCCAGTATCCGTCCATTGAGATCGTCATTGATCTGCACCGGGACGGAGTGGATGAGGATCTCCATCTGGTAACGGATGTCAATGGAAAGCCCACAGCGCAGCTGATGTTTTTCAATGGGCTCAGCTACAGTTCCCGTAACGGCCCCATTTCCTATCTGGAAAATCCCTACATAACGGACAATCTGGCCTTTTCTCTCCAATTGAAGCTGGCCTGCGAGAAATATTACCCCGGAGTGGCCAGGCGGATCTATTTGAAGAGCCTGCGGTACAACCTGCATGTGCGGCCCAGAAGCGTGCTGGTGGAGGCGGGGGCCCAGACCAATACTCTGGAGGAAATGATGAATGCCATGGAGCCCCTGGCGAATGTGCTGCATCAGGTTCTGGGAGACGCGTCAGGGAAGGGATAATCTGCAAAATAGTACATAGATATAAAAAACTGCTCTTGGAAATCCGAGGGCAGTTTGTTATAATGGAAGAAAATTATGAAAAAAGGAGCACAACAGGATGAATCAGGAGAGAATTCAGAGAGTCGTTGCCAATATGAAGCGGGAAGGCTTAAGTCAGATTATTGTGTCTTCTACAGCTTCCCTCTATTATTTGACAGGATTGTGGATAGATCCCCATGAGCGCATGATCGCTCTGTATCTGGAGGATACCGGCAAGGCGCTGTTGTTTGGAAATGAAATTTTCGGAATCGAGCCCATGGAGGACTTCCCCTTATATATTCACAAGGATGCGGACAACCCTGTGAAGGATCTGGCTAAATACATTCAGCCGGGAAAGCTGGGTATTGATAAATTCTGGTCCAGTAAGTTTTTGATCGGGCTCATGGAGCTGCGGCCGGATATGACGCCGGTGCTGGGCTCTGCACCTGTGGACCGGGCCCGTATGCTGAAGGATGCCAGGGAAGCAGAGGCCCTGCGCAGAGCATCTGCGTTCAATGATGAAGTGGTGGAGGCCATTATTGCCCAGGTAAAAGAGGGTGCTGTGGAGTCTAAACTGGAAGAAGAAGTAAACCGTCTGTATCTGGAGCGGGGAGCGGATCAGTCCGGCCGTCAGGCAGCTATGTTTGGCCCTAACTGTGCAGATCCCCATCATGCTTCCGATGGCACAGTGATCAAGCCGGGCGACAGTGTGATCTTTGATATTTTCACACCCTTTGACCGTTACTGGTGCGATATGACCAGAACCGTGTTCTATAAAGAGGTCAGTGACAAGCAAAGAGAAGTATACGAGCTGGTAAAGAAAGCTAATCTCGCTGCTATTGCCAAGATCAAACCGGGTGTGTTCCTGGCTGATATCGACAAAGAGGCCCGGGATATTATTACCGAGGGCGGCTACGGCCCCTACTTTACCCATCGTTTAGGCCACGGAATCGGTCTGGAGTGCCACGAGCCCCCCGATGTGGGAGAGGCTTCTTTGTTTCCGCTGGAGCCGGGCATGGTATTCTCAGTAGAGCCGGGTATCTATCTGCCGGGCGAATTTGGCGTACGTATCGAGGATCTGGTACTGGTGACGGAGGACGGCTGTGAGGTACTGAACAAGTATTCCAAAGAGCTGCGTGTGGTAGAATAAAGCAGGAGGAAAACAAACAGATGGCAACAATTGATCAGAGCAAAATTCGCAATTTTTGTATTATTGCTCATATAGACCATGGCAAATCCACGCTGGCAGACCGTATTATCGAGCATACCGGTCTTCTGACCAGCCGTGAGATGCAGGCCCAGGTCCTGGACAACATGGACCTGGAGCGGGAGAGAGGTATTACCATCAAGGCTCAGACCGTTCGGACTGTGTACAAGGCCCAGGATGGAGAGGAATATATTTTCAATTTGATCGACACCCCGGGACACGTGGATTTTAACTATGAGGTATCCCGGTCTCTGGCTGCCTGTGACGGAGCCATTCTGGTGGTGGATGCGGCCCAGGGTATTGAGGCGCAGACACTGGCCAATGTATATCTGGCTCTGGATCACAATCTGGACGTGGTGCCGGTCATCAACAAGATCGATCTGCCCAGCGCAGATCCCCAGAGAGTGATAGAAGAGATTGAGGACATCATCGGCCTGGAAGCCCAGGATGCGCCCCAGATCTCCGCTAAGACAGGTCTGAATGTGGAGCAGGTGCTGGAGGCTATTGTGGAGCGGATCCCTGCGCCCAAAGGGGATGCGGATGCGCCTCTGCAGGCATTGATTTTTGATTCCTTATATGACTCTTACAAAGGAGTTATTGTATTTTGCCGGATCAAAGAGGGCAGTGTGAGAAAGGGCACACCCATTCAGATGATGGCTACAGGAGCCACTGCGGAAGTGGTGGAAGTGGGTTATTTCGGTGCAGGCCAGTTTCTGCCCTGCCAGGAGCTTACGGCCGGCATGGTTGGCTACATTACCGCCAGCATCAAAAATGTAAAAGACACCCGTGTGGGCGATACCATTACCAATCGCCAGAATCCCTGTGCAGAGCCTCTGCCCGGCTATAAAAAGGTGCTGCCTATGGTGTACTGCGGTATGTATCCGGCGGATGGCGCCAAGTATCCGGATCTGCGGGATGCATTGGAGAAGCTTCAGTTAAATGATGCCTCTTTGCAGTTTGAGCCGGAGACATCTGTCGCGCTGGGCTTTGGATTCCGCTGCGGTTTTTTGGGCCTTTTGCATCTGGAGATCATCCAGGAACGCCTGGAGCGGGAGTACAATCTGGATTTGGTGACCACAGCGCCCGGTGTTATTTACAAGGTGCATAAATCCAACGGAGAGGTTATCGAACTGACAAACCCCACCAACCTGCCTGACCCCTCTGAGATTGAATATATGGAAGAGCCCATGGTCAGCGCTGAGATCATGGTAACTACCGAGTTTATCGGCTCTATCATGGAACTGTGCCAGGAGCGCCGGGGCGTTTATCTGGGCATGGAGTACATGGAGGAGACCCGTGCGCTTTTGAAATATGAACTGCCTTTGAACGAAATTATTTATGATTTCTTTGATGCGCTGAAGTCACGCTCCCGCGGCTATGCATCCTTCGACTATGAACTGAAGGGATATGTACAGTCCGAGCTGGTGAAGCTGGACATTCTGATCAACAAAGAAGAAGTGGACGCGCTGTCCTTTATTGTGCACAGCGGAACTGCTTATGAGCGGGGACGCAGGATGTGTGAGAAGCTGAAGGAAGAGATTCCGCGGCAGCTGTTTGAGATCCCCATCCAGGCGGCGGTGGGCAGCAAGATCATTGCCCGTGAGACCGTAAAGGCTATGCGCAAGGATGTATTGGCCAAGTGCTACGGCGGCGATATTACCCGTAAGAAGAAGCTGCTGGAGAAGCAGAAAGAGGGTAAGAAGCGCATGCGCCAGGTGGGCAATGTGGAGATTCCGCAGAAGGCATTCATGAGCGTGCTGAAATTGGACGATAAATAAGTGTTTGTGCTTCAAATCGTTGCCGAAGAAAGAAGTGTCTGTTTTGGTGTGAAAAAGTAATGAAAAATCCTGCAATTTGTCGAAAAATATTGTAAGATATATCCATCAGTTTGAAGAAAACAGATAATTCTAAGAGGCGAAAGGAGACAGGACATGAGTAAAGTAGCAGCAATCTTAATCACATTTTTCTTAGGAGGACTGGGAGTGCATCGTTTCCTGGCTGGCAAGATCGGAACCGGTATTATTTGGCTTCTGACAGGCGGATGTTTTGGCATTGGCTGGTTGATCGACTTTATCATGGTTTGCACCGGTAAGTTTGCAAAGAAGGACGGAACACTCTGGATTACCGAATAAGGTTTTCAAAGTTTTAGTAGTAAAAGAATTGATTAGGTAATGAAAAGAGGAAGGCAGCATGGGCTGTCTTCTTTTTTGGCTTTGCAGAAAATTTGCAGGTAAGCTTTTTTGATAGTCTTGAAAAAAGTCTGAAAGTTTTCAAAAAAATGTTTGACATTTTAAAGGTTCGGGTATATGATAATACAAATTAAAGAATTAAACCGTTGAGAAAGAGAAGTAAGCCTTTCTACGAAGTTACAGAGAGCCGCAGGCGGTGGGATTGCGGTACGGAGTGGCTGGCTGAATGGCCTTTCGAGGGTGGCTTGAAATCTTAGGAGAGTAGACGTCACCGGGATTCGAACCCGTTATCAAGTCGAGATGCATGATAGTGCATTACAAAGTGGACCGACGTGTCAATTTGAGTGGTACCGCGATAATAACAAGTTTATTACCGTCTCAAGCAAGTGCTTGAGGCGGTTTTTGTTTTTCAAGGAAGTGTGTTCCGGGAGAGAAAAACAGACCTGTTTCTTGACGCAGTAGATTCTTTAATTAAAAAAATTAATTAAAAAGGAGAATCGAGTATGAAAAAGACAACAGTAGCAGCAATCGTATTAGCAGGAGTTATGGCATTGGCAGCAGGATGCGGAGCAAAGGAACAGACAGCAGCAAATAAGGACGGCTATACCATCGGTATCAGCCAGTTTGCGGAGCACGGCTCCCTGGATAACTGCCGCACCGGATTTTTAAAGGGCCTGGCAGAAGAGGGCATCGTAGAGGGCGAAAACCTGGAGGTCTCCTTCCAGAATTCCCAGGCAGACACCGGTACAGCCAGCCAGATTGCTGACAATTTTATTTCCCAGAAGGTAGATATGATCTGTGCCATTGCAACACCCAGCGCAGCAGCCGCTTACACAGCAGCTATGAAGACCGATGTGCCTGTGATCTACACTGCAGTATCTGATCCGGTGGCAGCAGGCCTGGCAAAAGAGGACGGCTCTCCCGTAGGCGAGATTACCGGAACTTCCGATAAGCTGCCGGTAGAAGCACAGCTGCAGATGATCCGTGAGATTCTGCCGGATGCAAAGACCATCGGTATCATGTATACCACCAGCGAGACCAACTCTGAAGCAACCCTGAAGGAATACGAGGCTCTGGTTGGAGAATATGGCTTTGAACTGGTAACCGCAGGTATTTCCAACAGCTCTGAGATCGCTCTGGCAGCTGACAATCTGATCGCACAGGTAGACTGCCTGAACAATCTGACTGACAACACCGTAGTACAGGGCCTGCCCACTATTCTGGAAAAGGCAAATGCAGCAGGCATCCCCGTATTTGGTTCTGAGCAGGAACAGGTTAAGGTAGGCTGTCTGGCAGCAGTAGGCCTGGATTATGAGGCACTGGGTGTACAGACCGGTAAGATGGCAGCAAAGGTGCTGAAGGGCGAAGCAAAGGCATCTGAACTGAACTTTGAACTGATCTCCGAGTTTGGCCTGTACCTGAACACCCAGGTGGCAGAGAACCTGCAGCTGACTCTGGATGAGGCTTATGTAGGATCCGCACTGGAGGTTTACGACACCATCAGTGCAGAATAAAAAGTAAAAGAAAAAGAGGTTGAAACCATGGCGATTTTAATCGGTATTCTGGAGCAGGGTTTAAGCTACGGCATCATGGCTCTGGGCGCGTACATTACTTACAAAATATTGGATTTTCCGGATCTGACGGTAGACGGAAGCTTTCCGCTGGGAGCGGCCGTTACAGCGGTGCTTTTGGGGGCGGGAGTGAATCCTTTCCTGACACTGCTGATTGCTTTTGCCGCAGGCGTTCTGGCGGGCATCTGCACCGGTCTTATCCATGTGAAACTGAAGGTGCGTGACCTGCTTTCCGGTATTATCATGTTTACCGCTTTGTATACCATCAACTTAAAGATTCCGGGCAAGGCCTATGTGCCTCTGTTTACAGAAACTACCATTTTTGACGGAGGATTTTTGCAGGCGCTGGGCAGCTTTGGCTGCGTAGTTATGACACTGCTGGTAGCGCTGGTGGCTAAGATCCTTCTGGATCTGTACCTGAAGACCAAATCCGGCTATCTGCTGCGGGCCGTAGGGGACAATGATGTGATTGTTACCGCACTTGCAAAGGATCAGGGTCTGGTAAAAATCGTGGGTCTGGCCATTGCCAATGGTCTGGTGGCTCTGGGGGGCAGCGTTTACTGCCAGCAGCAGCGCTATTATGACATTTCCATGGGAACCGGTACGGTGGTCATCGGTCTTGCCAGTGTCATCATCGGAACCAACCTCTTTAAAAATATGACCTTCATGAAAGCGACCTCAGCCGTACTCATCGGCTCCATCCTTTACAAGGCTTGCGTGGCAGGGGCCATGGCCCTGGGACTGGACCCGCAGAATATGAAGCTGGTAACCGCAGTCCTGTTCCTGGTGATTCTGGTCATCAGCATGGACAGAAAGAAGAAGGTGAAGGGAAATGCTTGAATTAAGGGAAATCAGTAAGTATTACAATCCGGGTACAGTCAATGAAATGTGCCTGTTCGACCATTTTAACCTGCAGATTGACCAGGGCGAGTTTGTTTCCGTGGTAGGCAGCAACGGCTCCGGCAAGACCTCCATGCTGAACATCATCTGTGGCAGCATTGATGTGGAGGGCGGCCAGGTTCTCGTAGGCCAGGAAAACATCACCGGCAAGAAGGAGTTTGAGCGGAACCGCCGCATTGGCCGGGTCTATCAGAATCCCGCCATGGGCACCTGTCCCAATATGACCATTCTGGAGAATATGTCTTTGGCAGACAACAAGGGCAAGCGCTTCGGCCTGGCCCCCGGTGTCAACAAGGCCAGAACCCAGTATTATCGGGAACTGCTTTCGGGCTTAGGCCTGGGTCTGGAGGACAAAATGAATATTAAGGTGGGCTCCCTTTCCGGTGGCCAGCGCCAGGCTATGGCACTTCTCATGGCAACCCTGACACCCATCGAATTTTTGATCCTGGATGAGCACACCGCAGCTTTGGACCCCAAGACCGCAGACATTATCATGGAGCTGACGGATAAAATCGTCCGGGAAAAACAGATCACCACTATCATGGTAACCCACAACCTGCGCTACGCCGTAGAATACGGCAACCGCCTGCTGATGATGCATGAAGGCAAGGTCATTCTGGATAAGAAGCAGGAAGAAAAACAGGCTGTGAAGATAGATGATATTTTAGGACTCTTCAACGAAATCAGTATAGAGTGCGGAAATTAAAGATCAGGAATTCTCAATCCGTGTCTGTCTCATCTGTGCAGTTGGCGCAGATGGGATGGACATTTGGGTAAGAGAGTTCCTGATTTGTTTTTTGGAAGGGGCAGAAGTTGTGTCAAAAAACATAGCGCGAGCAGTTTGGCATATAGAATGTCTGAGAGAGAATGATCTATCTGCCCGATATTTGTACTACTCGGTCAAACTGACAGATAGAAACGCAAAAAGTCAACAATCTATCTTGCGGCAAATCCTATAGAAGTATTAGAAACGACAATTCTATTTGTCGAAAAACACAATGGTCAGTTTACAGTCGTCCATTCTTGGTAGATAAAATCCCAGAAAGCAGAGTATCTATCTACCGAAGAAAGATTTTTCTCTTGGAAGCCGCCAGATAGAAGTTCGCGCTTCGGGGAAAATGTACGCCCGATCCACCAAAATTTGCGCAAAAGGATGTCTGCAGACGAGGGCACAAAATCTTTTCTTCTTTACGGCAGTCTTCTTGTACTTTTCTTTAAAATCCTTTATACTATACCCATGAAAAATCAAAAACCAAATTTGGAACTTTACATTCACATTCCCTTCTGTGTACGTAAGTGCGCTTACTGTGATTTTTTGTCGGCGCCGGCCACGGAGGATGTGCAAACTGAATATGTGGAAGCTTTGAAGCAGGAGATTCGGGAGAATCGGCAGTTAGGAGAACAGTATCAGGTGTCCACCATCTTTTTTGGCGGAGGGACGCCCTCTATCTTGCCGGGAGAACAGCTGGCCGGGATTCTGGAGGAGATAAAAAGGTATTTCGTGCTGCAGGCAGATGCGGAAATTTCGGTAGAGTGCAATCCTGGCACCTTGACGGAAGAAAAGCTGACCAGGTACAGACGGGCAGGCGTGAATCGCCTGAGCCTGGGGCTTCAGTCGACGGACAATGAAGAGCTGCGCCTGCTGGGCCGGATCCATACCTGGGAGGAGTTTCAGACAAGCTATACGCTGGCCAGAAAGGCCGGATTTACTAATATTAACGTAGATCTGATGTCGGCGCTTCCGGGACAGACTCTGGAGAGCTGGCAGAAATCTTTGTATCAGGTGCTGGACCTGGAGCCGGAGCATGTTTCCGCCTACAGCCTGATCATCGAAGAGGGCACACCATTTTATGAACGGTACGCAGAAGCGGCCGGGCAGAAGGGGCAAGAGGGACAGCAGGCGGAGCTTGCAAAACTGCCGGATGAGGACACAGAGCGGCAGATGTATTATGATACCGGTGGGATTTTGCAGAAAGCGGGCTATGACCGCTACGAGATTTCCAACTATGCCAAGCCGGGCCGGGAGTGCCGGCACAATCTGGGTTACTGGCGCAGGGTGGACTATAAGGGCTTTGGAATCGGAGCGGCCTCCTTGCTGAATGGATGGCGCCTGCAGAACAGGACAGAGCTGCAGCCTTATTTACAGCGGCAGTTTGGCTACGAGAGCCGGGAGCAGCTGACGGAGGCGGATACCCTGGCAGAGACTATGTTTTTGGGGCTTCGCACCATGAAAGGCGTGGAACTGACGGAGCAGATGCGGCGGGTTTATGCAAAGGTGCTGGAGAAGTATGTAGGCCAGGGCTTTCTGGAAGAAAGAGAAGGCTGGCTGAGGCTGACTGAACGAGGGATAGATGTGAGCAACCGGATCCTGGCGGAATTTCTGCCGGAGGAGACGCAGGAGTAGAAAGGCCGGGATCGGCCACAGTTAAGAGAAAGAGAGAGGAGACAAGGAAGATGAATCCTTTGGAAATACTAAAAGAACAGAAAATCAGTGAGGCGTTGATCCGGGAACTGGATAAGTTCCGTCTGGAGCATCCCCTGGAGGATTCCCAGAATGATCGGGTGGCTCAGCCGCCCATTCCCTTTTACGGAAAAGAGATCCTGGAGATGGCTATTGCGGCCCTGCTGCAGGGAGAGAACCTGCTGCTGTGCGGCGCCAAGGCCACCGGTAAAAATATTCTGGCAGAGAATCTGGCCTGGCTTTTCAACCGGCCCATGTATAACATTTCCTTTCATGTAAACACGGACAGCAGCACCCTGATCGGAACGGATACCTTCAAGGATAACGAGGTGCAGCTGCGAAAGGGGCCTGTGTATCAGTGCGCCCAGTACGGAGGATTCGGTGTGCTGGACGAGATCAATATGGCAAAGAATGATGCAGTATCCGTGCTGCATGAAACCCTGGATTACCGCCGGATGATTGATGTGCCCGGTTATGACCGGATCTGCCTGCACCCGGCCACACGTTTTATCGGAACCATGAACTATGGTTACGCAGGTACCAGAGAGTTAAATGAGGCGCTGGTTTCCCGATTCTTGGTGATCCGCATGCCGGATCTGACAGAGGAGACCCTCATGAAGATCCTGGGAACCAGCTTCCCGGATGCAAAGAAGGAGGCTCTGGGTCAGTTTGCAGGCCTGTTCCTGGATCTGCAGACCAAGGCGGCCAACAGTGAGATTTCTACCAAGGCCATGGACTTGCGCGGCCTTCTGGCGGCTCTGAAAACTATTCGAGGCGGCTTGAATCCCCGGGCAGCCATTACCATGGGCCTTACGAATAAGTGCTTCGACAATTTTGAACGGGAACTCATTGAGGATATGGTGATGACCCGTGTGCCGGAGAGCTGGACACCGGGAAATGTATTTTAGAATGGCAGGAGAAGAGGAATGGCAACAGATTTGGAGCTCACCCAGGAAGAATATCAGATGGCGCTGGAGCAGCGCATGCAGAATCTTAGCTGGACCGTCAGCGGGGATTATTCCCTGCGCTTGAAACTGGATACGGCGGCCTTTGAGCGTTCCAAATATGCGGCTTTGTACGACGCCATCAAGCAGGGCGCCTTTGCCAAATATTTTTCCAAGGAAGAGCTTGGCATGTATCTGGTAAAGAAGCTGTATTTTGGCGCTTCGGAGCAGGATCTGCTGCAGCTGTCCCAGCTGTGCGTGGACTGCGCGGTGGTGGATAAGATCGGTGCCGAGCGTCTTGGCGTAGAAGAGGTTCGAAAGAAAGCCTTTGCAGATTTACTGGAGCTGGATTTTACCCGCATGGCATCTTCTTTTCTGGGGCAGATCAAGATCAGTCTGATGAAGGAGGCTGTCTATGGGCAGGAGGCCATGACGGCCCGTATCCGTCAGACTGTGGGCCGGCTTTATGAATTGCGAAAGGCCCGGGAGACCATGGAGGTCATCCGTTGCCTGGATGAACTTTACAATGAGCTGGTTGACCGGCGGTTTGAAGAAAAATATGGTCCCCTGGAAACGGTTCTGGCTGTTACCATGGAGGATTTAAAAGAATTTAATTGGAAAGATTTTCTGGAAGAAGAGCTGTATGAGGAGGACCTGGACCGGTATCTGGAGCAGCTGGCCAATGCAGCCACTACTATGCAGCAGAAGGAAAAAGAGACGGATGAGGAGCGCAGCAAGGCCAAGGCCCGGGTGATCCTGGTGGATGAAGAAGCCGCTGCCAAAATGTACTCCTATATTGAACTGAACTACGGCAGGTCCTATCTGCCGCAGCGGGAGCAGAAACGCCTGAACGCTTTGCTGTGCAGGGGCGCCCACGCGGACTGCCAGCTGTATTTTACCGATGGAATCCTGGCAAATATGGTCCGTAAGAATTATCAGAGCGAATACGCGCGGCGGGCGAAAGAGGTAAATACCCGCATTTTCGGAAATCACCGCAGAGCGGCCAGACGCAATATTGAGCAGCTGACGGATACTTTAAAGCGTTCTTTGCAGGCCCGCAGTGAGCGGGAACTGATTGCTATGGATTATGGCAGCATTGTGCCGGGCAAGCTGTGGAAGGTGGGACGCACCCGGGATACCCGGCTGTTCCAGAAGGAGATCCGCAAGAACAGCTCGGATTTTGTAGTGCATGTACTCATTGATGCCAGCGGTTCCCAGCGAAACCGCCAGAGCCTGGTGGCGATCCAGGGATACATGCTGAGCGAGGCTCTGAGCAATGTGGGTATCCCCCACATGGTGACCGGCTTTTGCACCTTCTGGGATTATACGGTCATGCGCAGATTCCGGGACTATGACGAGGGCCGGGAAGCCAATCGACGGATCTTCGAGTTCCATTCCTCCTCCAACAACCGGGATGGACTGGCCATTCGGACGGCGGCCTACAGCCTTTCCCAGCGGGAAGAGGAAAACAAAATCCTCATTGTACTCAGCGACGGGCGGCCCAATGATCAGATCGTAAACCGGCAGGGCAGCAAGAATCCGGTTTCTTACTGCGGAGACTACGCCGTGCGGGATACAGCTTTTGAGGTGCGCAAGGTCCGCAGCCAGGGGATTTCCGTGCTGGGGGTATTCGCAGGCGAAGAGCAGGATCTGCAGGCGGAGCGGAAGATTTTTGGCAAGGACTTTGCCTATATACGAAATATTATGAATTTTTCCCATGTGGTGGGATTATATCTGCAGAAGCAGCTGGATGAGATGTATTAAAGGAGGCGGCTCTATGAAAGAATATGAAGTGGTTCATGAGATTTTTAATCAGTGTTCCGGCAATCAGATGCGGGACGTGTTTATTGAGGAGGCTTTTATTGAGGATCTGGAAACTTATGTGAAGAGTCGTCATACGGAGCCCAGCGCTACTTTTGCGAGGGAGGATCTGGCTGATGGAACGGTCCTGTATCATGTAAATATTGCAGGACTGCTGCAGCGGTATACTTTCACAGAACTGTAGAGAGCAGGAGGATGAGCATGGAATTCGGATTTGTGTGGGAAGAGAGTTTTTTGTTAGTTTTGCAGGAACAGGTACGCAGACCATGGCTGGATACCTTCATGAATGGGGTGACGCAGCTGGGAGAGGCTGGAATTTTTGAAATTCTGGTGTGTCTGGTGCTGCTTTGTATCCCTGCCACCCGCCTGCTGGGAAAGATGGGAGCCACGTCTCTGGCCCTGGACTATGTTTTTTTGAATCTGTGTCTGAAAAATCTGGTGGCCCGGGTGCGGCCCTATGTGGCCATCAAGGGACTGGAGCCCATTACGCACCTGCCTTCAGACTATTCTTTTCCATCGGGGCACACCGGCATTGCCTTTGCCCTGGCCAGTGTGATTTTTTTCAAATGTCCCCGGAAAATCGGTGTGCCGGCC
>JAFTZF010000013.1 GCA_017464645.1 Lachnospiraceae bacterium
GAGGGGGATATGCAGGCACGCAATATTCTGGTGGAGCACAATCTTCGTTTGGTAGCACATATTGTAAAAAAATATCAGAGTAGTGAGGATGTTACGGAGGATTTGATTTCCATTGGAACCATTGTATTGATTAAAGCGGTATCCACTTTTGAGGAGCATAAAGGAAAACTGGTCACTTATGCAGCCAAATGCATCGAAAACGAACTGCTCATGTTTATGCGCAGCAAAAAGAAGACTTCCAGGGAGACCTCTTATTATGAACCCATCGGTACGGACAAAGAGGGAAACGAGATCCATCTGCTGGACATTATTGAAAGCCAGGAGAGGGATGCATTTACCCAGATCAGTTTAAAATCTGACAGCCTGAAAGCTTATGCACTGCTGGAGGAGATTTTGACAGAGCGGGAACGGCAGGTGCTGGTCATGCGGTACGGCTTATATGATCAGCGGGAATATACCCAACGGGAAATTGCCCAAATGCTGGGGATTTCCAGGTCTTATGTGAGCCGGATTGAAAAGAAGGCTCTGGAAAAGCTGTGGCAGGAATTTCGCTGGGATGAATAGAGAAAGGGCGCGGGCAAAGCAATAAATTTTGTCTGCGCCTTAGTGGATTCTTCGCCGGAAAACTTGCGCAAAAGGGTGCATTGTGGTATACTTTTATCTATGGAACAGGTCTGTTCCGTCTGAGTTTAGTTCTTCAGCATTCGCTGAAACGATTCACACAAAAAGCAACTTTATAACCTGAGAAAAGTCTTTTTATGCTGCGCAGAAAGGAGAATGTGTATTTTTGTTTGGGAAAATTTTATCTGCAGACGTGCGGGGGATTGAAGGCTATGGTGTCACTGTGGAGGTGGATATCAGTGACGGCCTGCCCATGTTTTTGATGGTGGGATATTTGTCTTCGGAAGTGCGGGAGGCGGCGGACAGGGTTCGGACGGCACTGCGAAATTGCGGTGTGGTGCTGCCCGCGAAGCGGATCACGGTCAATCTGGCGCCCGCAGGGATTCGAAAGGCCGGATCCAAGTTTGATTTGCCTATTGCGGTAGGTGTGCTGGTTGCCATGGGATATTTGGATGGAAGGCTTCTGGCGCGGGTACTGGTGGCAGGAGAACTGAGCCTGAATGGGGAGATCCACGGAGTGCCCGGAATCCTGCCCATGGTGGAGACAGCCCGGGAGCTGGGTTGCAGCCATTGCATTGTGCCCCGGGAGAACAAAGGAGAAGCGGCTATTATTTCCGGTATTCAGACTTTGGGAGTGGGACATTTGCGGGAACTGCTGGAATGCTTTCCTTTGGATAGGCAGACAGGGATGCAGGAGATGACGCCGGTGCCTGCGGACCTGGAAAGTATGGAGCAGGCCCTTCGTCAGCCCCGGTATACCGTGGATTTCTCGGAAATTCATGGACAGGAGAACGTAAAGCGGGCGGCCCAGGTGGCCGTGGCTGGCATGCACAATTTGCTTATGGTGGGGCCCCCGGGCTCTGGGAAGACCATGATAGCCAAGCGGATCCCTACGATCTTACCGCCGCTGACACTGGAGGAGAGTCTGGAGATTTCCAGGATTTACAGTATTGCCGGGCTTTTGTCCAGTCAGAAACCATTGGTTTGCAATCGGCCATTCCGGGCGCCTCATCATACGAGCTCAGCGCCGGCACTAACAGGCGGCGGGCGGATCCCCATGCCGGGAGAGGTTTCTCTTGCCTCCAATGGGGTGCTCTTTCTGGATGAACTGCCGGAGTTTCGAAGATCGGTGCTGGAGGTGCTGCGCCAGCCCCTGGAGGAAGGAAAAGTATGTCTGTGCCGCAGCTATGGTACCTATGTTTATCCGGCCGAATTCATGCTGGTGGCAGCTATGAATCCCTGCCGATGCGGTCATTATCCGGATCTGAACAGCTGTACCTGTACGGCGGGGGACGTGGCCCGCTATCTGGGCAGGCTCAGCCGGCCTCTCTTAGACCGTATCGATATTTGCGTTGAGGCGCCTGGGCTTTCCTATGAGGAGCTGACAGAACGGACAGAGGGAGAGACTTCCCGGCAGATCCGGGAGCGGATGGTGCAGGTCCATGAGATCCAGCGGGAGCGCTATGCAGGTACAGAATATCGGTTTAACAAAGATCTGAATGCAGCAGGCATTGAACGCTTTTGTCCTTTGGGACAGGCTCAGAAGCGGCTTTTGGAGGAGGCATTTCGAAAACTGAAGTTGAGCGCCAGGGGCTATCACAGGATGATCAAGGTGGCCAGAACCATTGCGGACATGGAGGAATCCCGGGAAATCCAGTGTTCTCATCTGATGGAGGCTATCTGTTATCGGGCATTGGATAAAAAATATTGGACGAGGTGAAAAATGGAGGCATATTGGTACTGGCTTTGTCATGAACTATATATAGAACGAGCCTGGGCGCGGGAACTGCTGAAGGCATACGGTTCTCCGGAAAATGTATTTCGGGCAAGTGAGGAGGAGCTGCTTACGCGGTATCCAAAGAAGGCTGCCCGTAATCTGGATATTCTCCGCAGGCGGGAGCAGTGGGAGCCGCAAAAGGCCTATGAGGAATGCCTGGAAAGGGGAATTTGGTTTTACAGCTGTGAGAGCAGGGAATTCCCCCAGGCGCTTCGAACCATTTCCGACAGCCCTCTGGGGCTTTTTGGCAAGGGGAGCCTGCCGGATCCAGACAGGCCCAGTGTAGCTATTGTTGGGGCCCGCATCTGCAGTGATTATGGAAAGATGACAGCTCGGCTGTTTGGAAGAGATTTAGCAGAACATAAGGTACAGGTGATCAGCGGAATGGCAGCGGGTGTGGATGGCTATGCCCAGCGGGGAGCTCTGGAGGGAAAAGGGAAGACTTTTGCAGTTCTTGGCTGCGGCGTGGACGTCTGCTATCCCAGACAGAATCGGGAGCTGTACACGGTGCTGGAAAAGGAGGGAGGCATCTTAAGTGAGTATCCGCCGGGGACGGCGCCCCTGGCTCATTTGTTTCCCTTGCGCAATCGGATTATCAGCGGTCTTTCCAAGGCAGTTCTGGTGGTAGAGGCAAAGGAAAAGAGCGGTTCTCTTATTACGGCGGACGTGGCCCTGGAGCAGGGAAGAGAGGTGTTTGCAGTGCCGGGACGCATGGGAGATGCTTTAAGCGCAGGCTGCAACCGCCTCATCGCCCAGGGAGCTGGCATTGCGCTCTCCCCGGAATACTTGCGTACGGAACTTGGGATTTCTACTATTAAAAAGGAGGGAAAAAAAGAAATTGCAAAAAATTTACTTGAAAGCTCAGAATTTTTAGTGTATAGTTGTCTAAGTTTACAGTCGCAGCATATCGAGGAAATTCGGAAAAAGACAGGACTGCCATTACTGGAAGTGATGAAAATACTGGTATCTCTGGAATTAAAAGGATGGGTATGTGAAGTACAGAAGAACTATTATAGTAAAAGAGACAGCAGTTGATATGCAGCGGAAAGAAGGGTTTTATGGCAAAGTATTTAGTGATTGTGGAGTCACCTGCAAAGGTGAAGACGATAAAAAAGTTTTTGGGATCTAATTACGAAGTGGTAGCTTCTCAGGGGCATGTACGGGATATGCCCAAGAGTCAGCTGGGGTTTGATGCAAAAAACGGCTACGAGCCCAAATACATCACCATTCGCGGAAAGGGGGATATCCTGGCCAAGCTTCGCAAGGAAGCGAAGAAGGCAGACAAGGTATATCTGGCAACGGACCCTGACCGTGAAGGAGAGGCTATTTCCTGGCATTTATCCGAGGCGTTAAAGCTGGATGATAAGAAAATGTGCCGGATCAGCTTTAATGAAATTACAAAAACTGCAGTGAAGGCTGCCTTAAAGGAAGCCCGGCAGATTGACATGGACCTGGTAAATGCACAGCAGGCCCGCCGGATGCTGGACCGCATGGTGGGTTACCGCATCAGTCCCATTCTCTGGGCAAAGGTAAAGCGGGGCCTTAGTGCAGGCCGTGTACAGTCTGTGGCACTGCGTATCATTGCAGACCGGGAAGAGGAGATCAATGCTTTCATCCCCGAAGAATACTGGACGCTGGATGCCAAATTTGCGCTTCCCGGAGAGAAGAAACCACTGAACGCAAAGTTTTACGGAACCAAATCCAAGAAGCTGACAATCTCTTCCAAAGAGCAGCTGGATGATATTTTAAAGGAGCTGGAGGGAGTTTCCTATCAGGTGGCAGATGTAAAGAGGGGAGAGCGGATAAAGAAGGCGCCCCTGCCCTTTACTACCAGTACTTTGCAGCAGGAGGCTTCCAAGACCTTGAATTTCTCCACTCAGAAGACCATGCGCCTGGCGCAGCAGCTGTATGAAGGTGTGGACATCAAGGGAAATGGCACCGTTGGTGTGATTACTTATCTGCGTACGGATTCCACCCGTGTTTCCGAGGAAGCTCAGAAAAACACAAGAGAGTATATTGAAAAGCAGTATGGCCAGAATTATGTATCTAAGTCCCAGGGGGCAAAAGCCACCGGCAAGAAGATACAGGATGCCCATGAGGCCATTCGTCCTACGGATATTGCACGGACACCTGCTGTACTGAAGGATTCCCTGACCAGAGACCAGCTGCGTTTATACCAGCTGATCTGGAAGCGTTTCATGGCCAGCCAGATGGCAGATGCGGTGTATGAGACCACCAGTGTGAAGATTGACGGAGGAAAGTATCGGTTTACCGTGTCTGCCTCTAAGGTTCAGTTTGACGGCTTCATGTCTGTCTATGTACAGGAAGAGGAGGAAAAGTCCGACAGCAACATGCTGGCAAAGGGACTGGATAAGGATACTGCACTGGAGTTTAAGGAGTTTGACAGCAAGCAGCACTTTACTCAGCCGCCGGCTCATTACACAGAGGCGGCCCTGGTAAAGACCCTGGAGGAGCTGGGCATCGGACGTCCCAGCACCTATGCGCCAACCATTACCACCATCATTGCCAGACGGTATGTGGCTAAGGAAAATCGTAATCTGTATCTGACAGAGCTGGGCGAGGTAGTCAATCATATGATGAAACAGGCATTCCCCAGCATTGTAGAGGTGGACTTTACAGCCAATATGGAAGGCCTTCTGGACTGCGTGGAAGAAGGTACGGTCAATTGGAAGACCGTAGTAGAGAATTTCTATCCGGATCTGGAGGAGGCAGTTTTGCAGGCGGAGAAGGATCTGGAGCGGATTAAGATTGAGGATGAAGTTACCGATGTGGTCTGCGAGGAATGCGGACGGCACATGGTGATCAAATATGGACCTCACGGCCGTTTCCTGGCGTGCCCCGGATTCCCGGACTGCCGCAACACCAGACCATATCTGGAAAAAGTCGGCGTACCCTGTCCCGTGTGCGGAAAAGATGTGGTACTGCGTAAATCCAAAAAGGGAAGAAAGTATTACGGATGCGAGGCAAATCCGGAATGCTCCTTTATGTCCTGGCAGAAGCCTTCAGACCAGAAATGTCCCAAGTGCGGCAGCTATATGGTGGAGAAAGGCACAAAAGTAGTCTGCGCAGACGAAAAATGTGGTTATATTGCGGGAAAACAGCAGGATAACCAGAAAAAATAAGCCAAATATTCAGAATTTACAAAAAAATCATTGAAAATAAAAAAACTCTGTGATAGGATGAAAAAACAGGGAGGAATATTTGCAATGAGTGTACAATTATTAGATAAAACAAGAAAAATAAACAAATTGCTGCACAACAACAGCTCCAGCAAGGTAGTATTCAACGATATCTGTCAGGTGCTTACCGAGATTCTGGCTTCCAATGTCCTGGTGATCAGTAAAAAGGGCAAGGTGCTGGGTGTTAGCTGTTGTCCCGGCGTGGAAGAACTGCATGAATTGATCGTGGATCAGGTGGGCGGTCATATTGACAGGCTGCTGAACGAGCGTCTGCTGAGTATTCTTTCCACCAAGGAGAATGTAAATCTGCAGACACTGGGATTTGTTTCTGAAAATGTAAATCAGTATCAGGCGATTATTACTCCCATTGATATTGCCGGCGAACGTCTGGGTACACTGTTCTTATACAAATATGGTGAGCAGTACAATATTGACGACATTATTTTGAGCGAATACGGCACCACCGTGGTGGGTCTGGAGATGATGCGTTCTGTCAATGAAGAGAGCGCAGAGGAGTCCAGAAAGGTACAGATCGTAAAATCTGCCATCAGTACCCTGTCCTTCTCAGAGCTGGAAGCCATCATTCATATTTTTGATGAACTGGATGGAGACGAAGGTATTCTGGTAGCCAGCCGGATCGCAGACAGTGTGGGAATTACCCGTTCTGTGATCGTAAATGCCCTGCGCAAGTTTGAAAGTGCAGGTGTCATCGAGTCCCGTTCTTCCGGTATGAAGGGAACTTACATCAAGGTAGTCAATGATGTGATCTTCGAAGAGCTGGATCGTTTGAAACAGAAAAAGTAGTAAGATTTTACGGAAAAAAGAATAAAATAGAAGCAGTTGGTGCAAAAGAGAGGCCGGATAAGAGAGCCGGGAGAATAGTTTGTATCAGCTGCTTTTTTGAATTCTAAAAAAAATATAAAATTCGGGAAAGGGTGTTGACAAATACAGGGGAAAGTCTTAATATAAGTCACAGAGGTTAGCACTCGAACAAGAAGAGTGCTAATAACAAAAATAGAGATTGATATTTTAAGGAGGAATAGAAATGAAATTAGTACCGTTAGGAGACAGAGTTGTATTAAAACAGTCTGCAGCAGAAGAAACCACCGCATCCGGTATTATCCTTGCAAGCAAGTCCCAGGAGAAACCCCAGGAAGCAGAAGTAGTTGCTGTTGGACCCGGCGGAATGGTAGATGGAAAAGAAGTAACCATGCAGGTAAAAGCAGGAGACAAAGTAATCTACTCTAAATACGCAGGAAACGAAGTAAAGCTGGGCGATGAGGAGTACATCATTGTTCGTCAGAGCGATATTCTGGCAATCGTAGAGAAATAAGACTGGACATAAAATCGGAGGTAGAGAATCATGGCAAAAGAAATTAAATATGGAATTGAGGCCAGAGTAGCTCTGGAAGCAGGCGTAAATAAGCTGGCAAATACCGTTCGTGTAACATTGGGACCCAAGGGAAGAAACGTAGTTCTGGATAAGCAGTTCGGTGCGCCCCTGATCACTAACGATGGTGTGACCATTGCAAAAGAGATCGAGCTGGAAGACGCATTTGAGAACATGGGCGCACAGCTGGTAAAAGAAGTTGCAACCAAGACCAATGACGTGGCCGGTGACGGTACCACTACTGCAACTGTACTGGCTCAGGCTATTATTCACGAGGGTATGAAGAACCTGGCAGCAGGCGCAAATCCCATTATCCTGAGAAAGGGTATGAAGAAAGCAACTGACGCAGCAGTAGAGTCCATTGCACAGATGAGCAGCAAAGTGACCGGCAAGCATCAGATCGCAAAGGTTGCAGCTATTTCTGCAGGTGACGAGGAAGTTGGACAGCTGGTAGCAGACGCTATGGAAAAGGTTTCCAATGACGGCGTTATTACCATCGAGGAGTCCAAGACCATGAAGACTGAACTGGACCTGGTAGAAGGTATGCAGTTTGACAGAGGATACATTTCCGCATACATGGCAACTGACATGGAGAAGATGGAAGCAGTTCTGGATGATCCCTATATCCTGATCACTGACAAGAAGATCTCCAACATCCAGGAGATTCTGCCCGTACTGGAGCAGCTGGTTCAGGCCGGTAAGAAGCTGCTGATCATTGCAGAGGACATCGAGGGCGAAGCTCTGACCACTCTGATCGTAAACAAGCTGCGCGGAACCTTTACCGTAGTAGGTGTGAAGGCACCGGGCTATGGTGACAGAAGAAAAGAAATGCTGCGTGATATCGCGATCCTGACCGGTGGCCAGGTGATTTCTGAGGAGCTGGGTCTGGAGCTGAAGGATACCAACATGAGTATGCTGGGTCGTGCAAAATCCGTTAAGGTCCAGAAGGAAAGCACCGTGATCGTAGACGGCGCTGGTGACAAGACTGAAATCTCCAACAGAATCGCACAGATTCGCAGCCAGATGGAAGTAACCACTTCTGACTTCGACAGAGAGAAGCTGCAGGAGAGACTGGCAAAACTGGCCGGAGGCGTAGCTGTTATCCGTGTAGGTGCTGCTACCGAGACCGAGATGAAAGAAGCAAAACTGCGTATGGAAGATGCTCTGGCAGCTACCAAGGCAGCAGTTGAAGAAGGCATTATCGCAGGCGGCGGTTCTGCATACATTCATGCAAGCAAGGCAGTAGCGAAGCTGCTGGATACTACCGAAGGCGATGAGAGAACCGGTGTGAAGGTGATCCTGAAAGCACTGGAAGCACCTCTGTACCACATTGCGGCCAATGCAGGTCTGGAAGGCGCAGTTATTATCAACAAAGTAAGAGAGTCCGAGCCGGGTGTTGGCTACGATGCTCTGAAAGATGAATATGTAAATATGGTAGAGGCAGGTATCCTGGATCCGGCTAAGGTAACCAGAAGTGCCCTGCAGAATGCAACCAGTGTTGCATCCACACTGCTTACTACCGAGAGCTGTGTAGCAAACATCAAAGAAGAAACTCCTGCAATGCCTGCAGGCGGCGGAATGGGTATGATGTAAGACGCAAGAAAATTAAAGAGAAAGTATCCACATAGGGTAGATATCATAAAATAGGAGAGGTCATGATAACAGAGTTTGTCGTGACTTCTCTTGTTCTATAGTCAAATTTAATGTGACATACTTTTGTCTAACAGAGGAAACGATAAATTGGACAAATCGCTTTCGACTTTACATCGACAGCGGTATACGTCTACCCACTGAAACCTTACATGGTATTTGTGATTGGTAGAATTTTCGAAGATTTCCATTTCTATTACCTACCTTTTCTAATTTTTTTTACTTACAGTAGGTAAAAATTGCGGTTTGATCGGCTTGGATTACCTATTATAGGTTTGTTGGACGGAGTTAGAAGGTAACCAACAGTTTTTTGAGGGATAATTTTACCTGCTGTGAATTCCCTTAATTATAATAGTAGGTAATCTCTTGTTTCAGAGATTTTTCAACAAACCACTGGAATTATAAGCGGATTTGCGGTATAATAAACAAATATAGAGAATTACAGAAATTACCAAAAAGAAGTTCAGACAACAGACAAAAGGGGACAGAATATGCAGGATTTATATGTGGAACAGATTGTAAAGGCACAGCCGGACAAGCGGCTTGGGATGTATCAGAAGCTTTTCATGGTGCTGGCGGCGTTTTTCGCGGCAGTTGGAGTTTTGATTTATATCCCTGCATTGCTTCTGTTTGCTGTGGCAGCAGTGGCGGCCTGGTATCTTGGTACACGGCAGAATCTGGAGTATGAGTACCTGTTTGTGAACGGCCAGCTGGATGTGGACATGGTAAGGGCTAACAGCAGAAAAAGACTGGTTTCTCTGACGATGCAGGAGATAGAGTGTATGACACCGCTGGATTCCCATCGCCTGGAAGGCTATAAGGGCCGCCTGAAGAAATCCATCAAGGCTTATACGGGTGCCAGCGGGGCTGTGGTGTATGCCATTATTTTCAAGCAGGAGGGGCAGTTGGTGCAGATAGCCATTGAGCCGGAGGAGGAACTTTTGAAGGCTATCCGCAGGTCGGAGCCCCATAAAGTGCTTGCTTAAAAATACCGGGAAAAACTCTTTTTTAGGGCGAAAAATCGGTTGACAACAACCGACATTTTTGATAATATAGGACAACTATAAATTTTGAAGATGGACAAGGTGAGAAAGAGAGGAAACAGGAAATGGGTAAGATTATTGGAGAAGGAATTACCTTTGATGATGTGCTGCTGGTACCGGGCTATTCTGAAGTAATTCCAAATCAGGTTGACTTATCAACCTCTTTAACGAAGACAGTGAAACTGAACATTCCGTTGATGAGTGCAAGTATGGACACTGTTACAGAGCATCGCATGGCCATTGCCATGGCTCGTCAGGGTGGTATTGGTATCATCCACAAGAACATGAGCATCGAAGCACAGGCAGAAGAAGTAGATAAGGTAAAGCGTTCTGAGAACGGTGTTATTACCGACCCGTTCTATTTATCTCCGGAGCATACACTGGCAGAGGCAAATGAGCTGATGGCCAAATTCCGTATTTCCGGTGTACCCATTACCGAAGGCCGCAAACTGGTGGGTATCATTACCAACCGTGATTTAAAGTTTGAAACTGATTTTTCCAAGAAGATCAAAGAATCCATGACCTCTGAAGGCCTGGTAACGGCAAAGGAAGGCATCACTTTAGAGGAAGCAAAAGCCATTTTGGCAAAGGCCAGAAAAGAAAAGCTTCCCATCGTTGATGACGACTTCAATCTGAAGGGCCTGATCACCATTAAAGATATTGAAAAACAGATCAAATACCCCATGTCTGCCAAAGATGCGAAGGGCCGTCTCCTCTGCGGAGCAGGTGTAGGCATTACTGCCAATGTGCTGGAGCGTGTAGAAGCTCTGGTAAAGGCACAGGTAGACGTGATCGTGCTGGATTCCTCCCACGGACATTCTGCAAACGTGATCCGTTGTCTGAGGATGATCAAAGAACATTATCCGGAACTTCCGGTCATTGCCGGAAATATTGCTACCGGCGAAGCTGCAAGAGCATTGATCGAGGCCGGCGCAGACGCAGTGAAGGTTGGTATCGGACCGGGCTCTATCTGTACGACGCGTGTGGTAACCGGTTTTGGTGTGCCTCAGGTTACCGCCATTATGGATTGCTTTGAAGTTGCCAAAGAGTACGGGATTCCGGTTATTGCTGACGGTGGTATCAAATATTCCGGAGATATTACCAAAGCCCTGGCAGCAGGTGCGGATGTCTGCATGATGGGAAGCATGTTTGCAGGCTGTGACGAGTCCCCGGGAGAGTTCGAACTGTACCAGGGAAGAAAATACAAAGTATATCGCGGCATGGGCTCTATCGCAGCTATGGAGAACGGAAGCAAGGACCGTTACTTCCAGCAGGATGCCAAGAAGCTGGTACCCGAAGGCGTAGAAGGCCGGGTGGCTTACAAGGGAAATGTAGAGGATACCGTATTCCAGCTGCTTGGTGGCTTGCGCTCCGGTATGGGACTTTGCGGAGCACCTACCATTAAGGAACTGCAGGAGAAGGCCAGATTTGTAAAGATCTCTGCTGCATCCCTGAAGGAAAGCCATCCCCATGACATCCACATCACCAAGGAAGCACCCAACTACAGCGTGGATGAGTAAAATAAATAGACAAAAGAGGGACACTGTTTTCGGGCAGTGTCCTTTTTGCTTTTCGGATTCCGGAAAAACTATCATAAACACTGGAAAAGCGAAACAAAAGCTGGTAGAATTTAGAAGATAGGAAAAATAGAAATCGGACACAGAGGGCAATATACATGGAAGAAATCCGTTTGAATAAGTATTTAAGTGAAAAAGGTGTCTGCTCCCGGCGGGAAGCGGACCGGATGATTGAAGAAGGCCGGGTCACAGTGGATGGTCAGGTGGCGCAGATGGGTATGAAGGTGCGGCCGGACCAGGTCATCTGTGTAGGGAAGAAGCAGGTCAGTGACGGCCCTGTAAAGGAAGTGCTGCTGGCGGTGCATAAGCCTGTGGGTGTGGTGTGTACCACGGATAAGCGGGAGAGGCGCAATATCGTGGATTTTGTGGGCTATCCCAGCCGGATCTATCCCATCGGGCGCCTGGACAAGGACTCTGAAGGGCTGATCCTTATGACAAACAACGGAGAACTGGTCAACCGGATCATGAAGGCCTCTCATTATCACGAGAAAGAGTATGTGGTAACGGTAAATAAGCCTGTGACGGATGCTTTTCTGGAGAGCATGCGAAAGGGTGTCCGCATTCGCAAGGAGGAAAACGGAGAGGTACTGCTGGATGCAGTGACCCGACCCTGCATTGTGGAGCGCATGGGCAAGCAGAAGTTCCGCATCATTCTGACCCAGGGACTGAATCGGCAGATTCGGCGCATGTGCGAGGCGCTGGGCTATAAGGTGGAGCAGCTGAAGCGGATCCGGATCATGAATATCCAGCTGACGGGAATTCAGCCGGGCCATTACCGGGAAGTGACCAAAGAGGAGTATGAGCAGCTGAAGCGGGAGCTGGAACAGTAGAGACGGCCGGATGTAAGCTGTCAAAAATTGAAGCAGTAAATAGATAGGGAGAAAAGCCTTGAGTGAATTAAAACGTTACGAAGAATTAAAACAGACCATTGAATATCATATGGACCGGTACTACAACGAGGACGCGCCGGAGATTTCGGATCATGAGTATGACCGGCTGATGCAGGAGCTGAAAGGGCTGGAAAAGGCGCATCCGGAGTGGGTGACGCCCGATTCCCCGTCCCAGAAGGTGAATGTGGCAGAGAAGCGTCAGTCGGGTGTGAAGGTAACCCACAATGTGCCCATGCTCTCCATTGAGGATGTATTTACCAAAGAGGATGTGACCGCGTGGGTGGAAAAGGTCCTGGCCATGCGCCCGGATGCCAAATTCTCTGTGGAATTAAAGGTAGATGGACTAAGCCTGTCCCTGCGCTATGCCTATGATGAGGCTCTGGGTAAGATGAAGCTTACCCTGGCCGAGACCCGGGGAAATGGTCTGGTGGGGGAGGATGTAACGCCCAATGCCCTGGTCATTGAGGATGTACAGAAGACGCTGGATGCGGACTACGAATATCTGGAGGTGCGGGGCGAGGTCTATATGACCCATGCAGATTTTGAGGCCTTCAACAGGCAGCAGGAGGAGCTGGATAAAAAGCCGGCGGCAAATCCCCGAAATCTGGCTGCGGGAACTTTGCGGCAGCTGGATACGGCTGTGACGAAGGAGCGTCGCCTGCATATGCAGGTGTTTAATATTCAGGATGGCCCTCAGAGCTTGCGAAACTGTCATACAGAGGCTCTGGACCGGTTAGAGGAGCTGGGCATCAAAACCGTATATCACGCGGCCTGCAGCACTGCTGAGGAGGTTCTGGCCCAGATCGACAAGATCGCAGACATGCGGGGCGAGCTGGACCACGATATTGACGGAGCCGTGATCAAGATTGAGCAAATGGAATACCGGGAGGATTTCCCTGCGGGAAGCAAATATTCTGCCGGCCATATTGCCTATAAATATCCGCCGGAAGAAAAGCCGGTACTTCTGGAATATGTGGAAGAGACCGTTGGCCGGACCGGCAAGCTGGGCTTTATCGGCCATGTGTGCGACCCGGAGACAAAGAAGCCTGTGCGCCTGTGCGGCACCAATGTTTCCAGAGTCACCCTTCACAACCAGGACTACATGAATGAAATGCAGCTGGGCATTGGAGGCGTCTATCTGCTGAAAAAGTCCGGAGACATTATTCCCAAGGTGTGCGGCGTGGTTTCCAAGCCGGAAAAAATATATGTGGCTTCCAGGAATTGTCCGGTGTGCGGACAGGAGCTGGTAAAGGAGGAAGATACAGCAGATATCCGCTGCGTGAATTCCGCCTGCCCTGCTCAGCTGGTTCGTACCATCAGTTACTTCGTTTCGCTGGATTGTATGAATATCATGGGTCTGGGAGAGAAGTACATCGAGGCCCTGATTTCCGAAGGCTATCTGAAGAGCTGTGCAGACCTGTACAAGCTGAAGGATTTCCGGGAA
Source organism: Lachnospiraceae bacterium (assembly GCA_017464645.1). Next base: position 13,593 of record JAFTZF010000013.1, read on the forward strand.
GAACTCATTGAAAAAGGCATTATCGGAAAAGTGAAAAATACAGACAAGCTGCTGGGCCTGATCGAGGCTTCTAAGGCAAACAGCCCGGTTCAGCTTTTGACAGCCCTTGGCATCCGCAATGTGGGAAAGGCTTCGGCAAAAGAGATCATGCGTAACTTTGCAAGCATTCAGGAGCTGGAAAATGCTTCTGTAGAAGAATTAGTAGCCATCCAGGATGTGGGTGAGATCACAGCAGAATGCATCCACGACTTCTTCCGGAATGAAGAAAATCGAAAGGTTCTGGAGGAACTGTACGCAGCAGGGGTAAATACGGTCATGGCGGTCGAAGAAAAGGCTTCCCACAGTCTGGCTGGGCTGACCTTTGTCATTACCGGTACACTGCCGTCTATGGGCCGAAAAGAGGCTCAGGAGCTCATTGAAAAAAACGGCGGCAAGGTCACAGGTTCTGTCAGCAAGAAGACGGATTATCTGCTGGCGGGTGAGGATGCAGGCTCCAAGCTGACCAAGGCCCAGGACCTGGGCATTGCCATTATTTCCGAAGAGCAGCTAAAACAAATGATAGGATAAACATATGGGACAGAGAAAGATCATCTTTTTTGATATCGATGGTACCTTGTGCGCCTTTGGCGGCCAGGTGCCCGAAAGCACAAAAGAAGCCATCCGGCTTTTAAAGGAAAAGGGACATATCCCGGTGGTGTGCACCGGCCGCCCCAGATGTACGGTGTTTTCGGAAATTACGGATATGGGGTTTCCGGGAATTATCGCAGGCGCCGGCACATACATTGAGTATGAAGGCCGGGTAATCGAGGACCGGCTGCTGACCCGGGAGGAATTGCAGCATGCCCTGGATTTTCTGGAAGAAATTCACATGCCGGTTCTGCTGGAAGGAAGCCGGTATATGTGCTATGATATGACTCGGAACATGGAAATGGAGTTTCCGGTTCTGAAGCGCATGAAAAAGGAGGCGCCGGGCGCCTTAAGGCCCATTACCCTGGAGGCGGAGGCCGGGAAAATGACCGTGTTTCTGACGGACTGGGAGTTGTTTAAAGACCGTATGGATGAGCTTTCGGATTTTCAGAGTGTCATTCATTATCCCAAATGCATTCATGCAGAGCTTTTACCAAAGGGTGTATCCAAAGCCCGGGGCATTGAAACGCTGCTGGCACATCTGGGGATTCCAAGAGAGGACACCTATGCTTTTGGCGATGGCCCCAATGACCTGGAGATGCTGCAGTATGTAGAGTATGGAGTAGCCATGGGCAATGGCGACCCGGGGATCATTCAGGCTGCGAAATACAAAGCAAAGCGAATCGATGAGGACGGTATTTGGGAGTCCCTGAAAGAATTTGGGCTGATTTAGAAGAAAAAACAGAAAAGAGATAGGAGAGAAAATATGGATATGACAGTTGCAACAGCAGAGATGAGCCAGTTGGGGGAGTACATAGAAGGGCTTTTGCCCAAAGTTCTGGATTTTGGCATCCGCCTGGTGCTGGCAGTGGTAGTGATCCTTATTGGGTTAAAGCTGATCAAGTTTGTACGAAAGATCGTCCGCCGTTCTCTGGAGCGGACGCATGTAGACACAGGTGTGATCCAGTTTCTGGATTCTTTGTTGAAAGTAGCGCTTTATGCGGTATTGATTCTGGCCGTTGTGGGTAAATTCGGTGTGGACACCACATCCGTCATTGCTCTGGCAGGTTCTGCCGGTGTGACCATTGGTCTTGCTCTGCAGGGCAGCCTTTCCAACTTTGCCGGCGGCGTACTGATCCTGGTATTGAAGCCTTTCCGGGTGGGAGACTATATTATCCAGGGGGATCTGGAGGGAACCGTTGCAGAGATCCAGATGTTTTATACCCACCTTCTGACTGTGGATAACAAGCGTGTGATCATCCCCAACGGAAGCCTGGCCAACAACAGTCTGATCAATGTAAGCGCCCAGGATAAGCGTCGGCTGGATCTGGATGTGGGGATTTCCTATTCTGCAGATCTGAGGGTTGCCAAAAACCTGATGGAGCGGATGCTGGAGGAAGAACCCCGGATTCTGGTAGAAGAGGAGCGGACAGTAGTCGTTTCGGAGCTGGCAGACAGCGCCGTGATCATCAAGAATCGCTTCTGGGTAAGACCGAACGACTATTGGCAGGTAAAATGGGACCTGACAGAGCGCATCAAGCTGCTGTTTGATACAAACGGAATTGAAATCCCCTTCCAGCAGCTGGATGTTACAGTGAAAAATCAGGAAAAGTAAACAACAAAGGAGCTGGTGATGCAGCTCCTTTTATTTTGGGGGATTACTCATTTAATTTAAAAGAAAACGCTCGATAATTTCGGCCACACCGGAGTGGTTGTTGTCCCGCTCCGTAATATAGTCCGCATATGCAGCCATCTCAGGCCCCGCATTTTTCATGACACAGGCAGTTCCTGCGGCTTTGAGCATGGCAATGTCATTTTCAGCATCGCCGGCAGCTACGGTATCTTCAATGGGAACCCCCAGCAGCTGGCTCAGATAGCGGACACCGCTGCCTTTGTTGATGCCCCGGGGCAGGAACTCCAGATAGAAATCACAGGAGAAGAACATATCCACGTCGTTGGCGTCAGTAAAAGGCTTGATGTGCATGCGGAAGTTCTCCAGCTTCTGCTTGTCTTTAAGCTCCACGAACAACAGCTTGACCGGGTCTTCCGTAAGAGCCGCTGCCGCATCCGGAACCACCTCGTAGGGCAGCATGGTAGTGCGGGAGTAGTATTCCATCTCCTCATTGTCTTTTTCGCAGACCGCATGATCAAAAGCGTAGGTCTGGGCATGGACGTCAAATTTATAAGCCTCATCAAAAATAGGCCGGATCAAATGCCGGGGAACACCGGTCTGGAATACCACTTCTTCTCTGTAAGTGTCAAAAATCAGGGCGCCGTTGGACGTGATAGCATAGCAGCCGGGAGTGTTAAGGCCCAGGCGCTCCACCATTTTTTTTGTGCTCAGCAGAGCCCTGCCGGTGGTGATCACAACTGCGTGGCCCAGTGCGGTGGCCTTTTCAATGGCCGCTTTATTTCCTGCGGGAATCTCTTTTTGGTCGTTTAACAGAGTTCCATCTAAATCTACAAATAAAATTTTCTTCTTCATAAGGTTTTGCCTCCTGCTGGGGCTATTTTAGCACAAAAGCAAAAAAATGTATAGAAGAATAAATGAAACTTCCGGCGCGGGAAGAGCGCGGCTTCTGTCAGAATTTGTAAGATGGAATTGACAAGAATCTTATGGCAGGATTATACTAAAATTACCAATCAAAAAAACATGGGGGTACAAAAACATGGGAAAATTTGTTGTAAAAACAGTTGCAAGTGGAATTAAATTTGACTTAAAGGCCGGAAATGGTGAAGTGATCGCTACTTCTGAGGTGTATAAGGCAAAAGCTTCCTGCCTGAATGGCATTGAGAGCGTAAAGGTAAATGCTCCGGCAGCAGGCGTTGAAGATCAGACTGTAGAAGGCTACGCAGCAGAAAAGCATCCGAAGTTTGAAGTATACCAGGACAAGGCCGGCGAGTACCGCTTCCGCCTGAAAGCAAAGAACGGCGAAGTGATCGCTACCAGCGAAGGCTACAAAGCAAAAGCTTCCTGCCTGAATGGCGTTGAAAGTGTAAAGAAGAACTCCCCGGACGCAGCAGTTGTAGAGGAATAATACATAAGCAGGAAATCGGTGTGACCCGTAAGGGTTGCACCGTTTTTTGCTTTTATGGGTTTAGCCGGTTGAGTACGCTCTAAGTCATTGACTAGGGTATTTTTATTTTCGTAAAATAATCATTTTTCTGGAATTGTGCGAAATGCACAAATTCGATCTGCTGTTTTTGGTAGATTCCAACAAACCATACCCGTTTTTCACCACAAAAGAATAAAAAACCTTTTTTAAACTGGACATAACCTGTCCAGTTTAACTTTTATAATGGGGTTACAGCTGCAGAACAAAGCCTGAAATACAACAGAATAAAGAAAAAAGAAAACAGCCCGGGCAACTTAAGGACAAACCGCATGCCCCGCAAAAAGTGTCAGAAAGAGATCCCGGCGGCTCCGGCCCTTAGCCGCCAGACCTCACAAGGTCCTACGACCCACTAAAAAATAAAAACAAAATAAATCCGGACAGGATCCCTCCGGATCACAAACCAAGGCAAAAGAGCA
>JAFTZF010000014.1 GCA_017464645.1 Lachnospiraceae bacterium
ATTAGACTTGATTGTTAGAACAAACGCTTAATCCAATATTTTTTCGGTGTTCTGTGATTTCGTAACATTTGCACAGTATTGCCAGTCTGTGTAGCCGCGATAGCCTCTTAGAGGGGTGCTTAGCCGATGTGGCTTATTCTGTTGCAGTCGTAACGGTAACGCCTCTGCCGTTGCTGTTGACCTCATAGCTCTTGGCGTAGGAGGTTTTGGTAACTGCAAAATAAGTATACCATATATTCTTGCCAAATTCCCTTGACATCTCTCCGTCCTCGCCGTCGCCCCAGTAGTTGTTGCTGACGTCACATTTTGTTCCCGCGTAAACCGTTGCATATTTTGTGGTCACCGTGCCAAGTGTGTTTTTTACGAATGCATTGCCGTTTATATTGGTAACGCCTGCCATGGTGCCAAGAACGATCACGCCCTCCTTGGAGGAGGTTCCATCTACGGTCACAGAGTTATCTATGAACAAGTTGCCGAAAAGGTCCTCAACGCTATAGGAGAGGTAGACCACAGCGGCATTGCCCGAATATGTAACGGTATTATTAGAGAACGTGTTGTTGCGGATCACGTCGTAGCCATCAGTCTTGGTTGTGTAATAGATAACGCCCGAGCCGTTAATGGTGTTGTCGTTAAACATACAGTTTTCAACGTTAATTCTACCGTCTGTGTTGTAAGCGATAGCGGCCGCTTTGTTACTTTCAAATGTACAGTCACTGACTCTCAGATTGGTTACCTGGCTCGGCCAGATGCTGATGCCGCTGTTGTTTGTAAATCTGCAGCCCTGAATGTTAAGTTTGCATTCGGAGGAATTGATAACGTAATAAGTAGTGTCAAAAATTTTATCGCCGACAAAGCCCTCTACCGTAACATTCTTCAGCATAAACTTAGGATATTCCGTATTTCCAACGGGAAGGAACTGCTTCTTGAAGTAGAAGGCGCCGCAATCCGCATTCTCTGCCATCGAAATCGTATAACCGTTGCCGTCGATGGTATAATAGCCCGTGTCCTTCTCAATCGTAACAATCTTAGAAAGAGAAACATCTTCCTGCAGGCTGATGGTTTTGCCATCCTTTACTGCGTTTGCCGCCTGAAGCGTATCATATGTATGCATTTTGTCAAGTGTTTCGGAGTAAAAGAAGCGGTGGCAGGAAATATATTTGTCTCTACCACCGCTTTGATATTCTGTTTTCTTTCTTATGATGCGTCTTTTTCGCCTGCTCTTCGGCTACCTGGTTTGTCATTTTGCAAAATTGGGCTGTCCGGGATCCCTTGCATAATTCCCCACTACTTCTTAAAAAACGCCACTGCAATGGCTCCGGGCCCGGCGTGGGTTCCGATAGCACTGCCGATGATAGTGCTATCCAGCTTTTCAGTGCCATTTCTCCACAGGTCCAGGCTGTCTTCTACATACTTTTTCAGAAGCGCGTCGCTAAGGCCAGTGTATCCCAGAAGCACGGGTTTATCAAAATCTACACCGCCGGCCTGCTCGATTTCTTTTATGAGCAGGTTGTTGCCCTGCTTGGAGCCGCGGGCCTTGCCAAGGGTTACGATTTCACCCTCCTTCAGACTGATAACCGGCTTGATGGAAAGGAGACCGCCGGCGATGGCTGCAGTTTTTGAAATGCGGCCGCCCTTTTTCAGATATTCCAGGGTGTCCAGCAGTGCTACCAGGCAGATGTTGTTCTTTTCTTCTTCCATGCGCTCGGCAATGTCCCGGGCGCTCATGCCCTTGTCGGCCAGCTGCAGAGCCAGTTCAGCCAGGATGCCGGAGCCGATGGCGGCAGATTTGGTGTCCACCACGTAGATGCTGTCCGGGTAATCCTCGGCGGCGATCATAGCGCTCTGGTAAGTTCCGGAAAGGGTGGAGGAGATGGTCAGGACTACTGCACTTTCACAGGCGTTAGTAACTTCCTCAAATGCTTTGGAAAAGGCAGCAGGAGTTGCCTGGCTTGTGGTGGGCAGCACATCGCTTTCTATCAGCTTTTCATAAAACTGGTGATGTGTGATGGTGATGCCATCCACATATTCTTCATCGCCAAAGTGCACGGTTAACGGCACGATCTTCAGTTGGTCTTTAATGGCAGCGCTTACGTCTGCGGTGGAATCTACAATAATTCTTACTTTCTTCATAATCAGTTCTCCTTGTTGGGATTTTTGTAGGGCGGAAGGCCCTCTTTGCTTATGCTTCGTAAATTTGAGGCAATCTGCTCCAATGCCTCATAAAAAACAGCTCTCTTTTCGTCGGTCAGCTGCTTTCCGGCAATTTCAACTGCCAGGCTGGCCCGCTGGCGGACATATTGGGCAGCTGCCATTCCTTCTTCCGTCAGCTTGAAGGTGCCCCGGTAAAGATTTTGATGAATACCTTCTTTTTTTACAAGGCCCTTTTGTTCCATGATGGACATCATGCGGGATACATCGGATTTATCTTTTCCGCAGAGTTCACAGAGCTGAGGCGCAGTAATTCCATCGGGATAACGGTACATGGTTAATAAATAGATGGAATGAGAACCCTTCAGGCCGTATTTTTCCATTTCGTCTGCAGTAATCTTGTGCCAGTGACGGGAAATCTCCAGGATGGCATAAGAAAACCGTTCGAATCGGTCGATCATAGCAGAACTCCTTTCGTTCTTGTTGAAGAAGTTGACGATTCAACTTCTTGCATTATAAAACAGAGATGTTGAGTTGTCAACAAGTTTTGTTTGAAATTCAAAATGATTTTTTGGAGGTGGAATATTGACAAGGAATGCAAATAAATGTACACTGTATACAGTACACAAAACTGTGTGAATTTCAAACAAAGGAGTGCACCCATGGCATTAGGAGCAGTAGCAAAAAAAGAATCTTTGTCGGAGAAAGCTTACGGAATGATCCGGGAAGCGATTCTGGATGGGGAGTTAAAGCCAGGAGACGTGCTGACGGAGGAAGGCATGGCAGAACTTCTGCAGATCAGCCGGACACCGGTGCGGAGCGCCCTGCAGCAGCTGAGCCTGGAGGGACTTTTGCGGACGGAGCGGAAGAATCTGGTGGTGGCCGGTATTGGTCAGGAGGAAATCCGGGAGATTGACCAGGTGCGGGCAGAGCTGGAGCCATTATCGGCGGAGCTGGCCAGTAAAAAAGGGCTTACCCGGCAGCAGGCAGAGGAACTGAAGGACTATTGTCAGAACCAGAAGCAGGCAGCGGCAGCAGGAGATGTGAAGGGATTTTTCCTGTGGGGCGAGCAGTTTCACATTCGGCTGGCGGAGTTTTCCGGCAACGGATATCTGGCGGAGATGATCTCGGGAGCGTCTGCGTCGGCGGTGCGCTATCTGGCAAATCAGCAGCATCCGGAGCAATTTCTGGATAATTCCGGTGCGGAGCATGAGGAGATCCTGCAGACGATTTTGGCAGGAGATGCCCAGGCGGCCCGAAAGAAAATGAAGGAACATATTCAGCAGGAGCGTTGAAATAGAAAGTGAGGAGAATCGTATGGATCAGGTAAAGATGATTTCCAAGGAACAGGTACAGAAGGTACTTACTATGAAAAAATCCATTGAGCTGGTGGAGAAGGTGTATGCAGCTCACGGACATGAGCAGGTGCTCATGCCGGCTAAGATCACACTGGATACAGGGGAAGGCAATGACTGGCCGCCCTACGGCGGCTCTTACAATGCCATGCCCGCATATATTGGCGGAGACGTGGACATTTCCGGCATCAAATGGGTGTGGGGCTTTAATGACAACCGCCTGAAGGGCATTCCCTACATCGGAGGAGTGATCATCCTCAACGAGGCCAGAACCGGTGAGGTGCTGGCGATCATGGACGGCAGCTATATCACTGACATCCGCACAGGCGCATCCGCGGGTGTGGCAGCCCGCTATCTGGCAAATAAGGATTCCAAGGTGCTGGCCATTATCGGTGCAGGTGTTCAGGGCAAAATGAACGCCCGGGCTATTTGCGAGGAGATGCCCATTGAGGAGATCCGCGTGGCAGACATTCGTCCCGAGGCTACCAAGGCGTATGCAGAGGAAATGGGGCCGGAGCTGGGTGTAAAGATCGTGCCCTGCTCCACCAATGAGGAGGCCTGCAAAGGCGCTGACATTATCATTACCGTAACCATTGCAGACGAGCCCCTGGTTATGTGGGACTGGCTGAAGCCGGGCTGCACTGTACTGTCCCTGGGCTCTTTCCAGGAGCTGGATGAGAATATTCCGCTGAAGGCAGACAAGCTGGTGGTGGATAACTGGGCCCAGAACGCCCACAGAGGCGAGCTGGTGAAGCTGGTGCATGCAGGCAAGCTGACCGAGGAGCAGGTGCACGCAGAAATGCCGGAAATCGTAGTTGGAAACAAGACCGGCCGTGAAAATCCGCAGGAAATCATCTGTGGCTGCATCATTGGAATGGGCTCCACAGATATCGGAACTGCAGGCGTACTGTATCAGGAATATTTTGCAGAGGACGACCACCTGGAAACCTTTGCATTTCGCACTTATGATCGATAAGGAGAGAAGACTATGCCCACATTGAGTGATCGTGTACAGATATTTACGGATTCCGTCATCCGCCGGATGACCCGGATCTCCGATGAAGTAGGAGCTATTAACTTGTCCCAGGGATTCCCGGATTTTCCGCCGCCAAAGGAGCTCTTAGACCGGCTGAAGGAAGTGGCCCAGGAAGGCCCCCATCAGTACCCGGTGACCTTCGGAGCTCCCAATTTCCGCGCGGCTCTGGCAAAGAAGCAGAGCAAGCAGGTGGGGAGGGAGATTGACCCGGAGCAGGAAGTCATCGTAACCTGCGGAGGTACTGAGGCCATGATGTGTGCCATGATGACCATTTGCAATCCCGGAGATAAGGTGGCTATTTTCTCGCCGTTTTACGAGAACTACGGCGCGGACACTATTTTGTCCGGCGCGGATCCCATTTACATACCTCTGGTGCCGCCCACCTATGACTTTGACTTAAATCTGATCGAGGATGCTTTCAAGCAGGGCGCAAAGGCGCTGGTAGTCTGCAATCCCAACAATCCCTGTGGCAAGGTATTTACCAGGGATGAGCTTATGGCGATCGGCCAGCTGGCCATCAAATACGATGCCTATATCGTAACGGATGAGGTATATGAGCACATGGTCTACGCACCCAACGAGCATATCTGTATCGCGTCCCTCCCGGGCATGTGGGAGCACACCATCACCTGCAATTCCCTGTCCAAAACCTATTCCATCACAGGCTGGCGCCTGGGCTGGATCATCGGACCGGCAGATTTTATGGAGTGTGCAAAGAAGGTGCATGATTTCCTGACCATCGCAGCACCGGCGCCTCTGATGGAGGCAGCCATTGCAGGCCTGACCATGCCGGAGTCCTATTATGAGGAGCTGCGGGAGTCCTATACGGAGAAGAGAAATTTCTTCCTGGCGGGACTGGACCGGGTGGGTCTGAAGCACAATGTGCCCCAGGGCTCCTATTTTGTCATGGTGGACATCAGCGAGTTTCTGGAGCTGCCCCAGTTTGCCGGCTTTAGTGACCTGAAGTTCTGCGAGTGGATGATCCGCAACATCGGAGTGGCAGCCGTGCCCGGCTCCAGTTTCTTCCGTGAGCCGGTAAATCATCTGATCCGCCTGCACTTTGCCCGCTCCAGGGAGACGCTGGAGGAGGCCATTAACCGCCTTGGAAAAATGAGTGCGCTGGTGGCTGAGAAATAAACCAGTCCTTGACAAATCCATCCAGGCTGTGATAGGCTCTTTTATAGACAGAATATCTGCTGTATGCAGTCAAATAAGACAAAAGCAGTGAAGAAAAGAGTAAGTCTGACCGAATTTCTACAGAGAATTCCCGGGTGCTGAGAGGGATGGAAGGAAGCAGACCGAAGATGGTTTCTGAGCAGTGTGGCTGAACGCCTGCCGAGGGTCTGTCCGCAGGACAAGGACGAGAGGCGATAAGTTATGCCGGGAGCGCCCGTTACAGTGTCAGGGTATGAAAGTACCCGCAGAGGTCTGTTTCGCGAGGAGCAGACGAATAGAAGTGGTAACACGGCAATTGCCCGTCTTCTTTAGAGATAAGGAAGGCGGGTTCTTTTTGCGCGTTAGCAATGAGCCATGCGTCTTGTAACAAAGAAAGCAGGAGTTGCTGCTTGCAGGAAATCCTGCTGACTTTGTACAGACATAGGGCGAAGCCCGCGACCGACAGAACGAAGTTCTGGAGGTGGCATGGCGAAAAATAAATGCGAAAAACAAGAAAGCGAGGGAAATAAAATGGAAAAACAGAAATATTATATGACCACAGCCATTGCCTACACATCCGGCAAGCCCCACATTGGTAATACCTACGAGATCGTGCTGGCGGATGCCATTGCCCGGTTCAAACGGATGCAGGGATACGATGTGTTCTTTCAGACCGGAACCGATGAGCATGGTCAGAAGATTGAGCTGAAGGCTCAGGACGCAGGCGTGACACCCAAGGAATTCGTAGACGGTGTGGCCGGACAGATCAAGGAAATCTGGGATCTGATGAATACTTCTTATGACAAATTTATCCGTACCACGGATGATTATCATGAGGCGCAGGTGCAGAAGATTTTTAAGAAGCTGTATGACAAGGGCGATATCTACAAGGGATATTACGAGGGAATGTACTGTACTCCCTGCGAGTCCTTTTTTACTGAATCTCAGCTGGTGGACGGCAAATGTCCCGACTGTGGCCGGGAGGTTCAGCCTGCCAAGGAAGAGGCGTATTTCTTCAAAATGAGCAAGTATGCAGACAGACTGATTGAGCATATCAATACCCATCCTGAATTCATTCAGCCCGTGTCCCGCAAGAACGAGATGATGAACAACTTTCTGCTGCCGGGTCTGCAGGATCTGTGCGTATCCAGAACCTCCTTTACCTGGGGTATTCCCGTAAGCTTTGATCCCAAGCATGTGACTTATGTATGGCTGGATGCGCTGACCAACTACATTACCGGTATCGGCTATGAGTGCGAGGGTGAGTCCTCTGATATGTTCAACAAGAACTGGCCTGCAGACCTGCACCTGATCGGAAAGGATATCATCCGCTTCCATACCATTTACTGGCCCATTTTCCTGATGGCGCTGGATCTGCCCCTGCCCAAGCAGGTGTTTGGCCATCCCTGGCTGCTGCAGGGCGATGGTAAGATGAGCAAGTCCAAAGGAAACGTGCTCTACGCAGATGAATTGGTAGAGATGTTTGGCGTAGATGCAGTTCGTTACTTTGTACTGCATGAGATGCCTTTTGATAACGACGGTGTGATCACCTGGGAACTGATGGTAGAGCGTATGAACTCCGAACTGGCAAATACCCTGGGCAATCTGGTAAACCGTACCATTTCCATGTCCAACAAATATTTCGGTGGAGTGGTAAACAATACCGGCGTGCTGGATCCGGTGGACCGGGACCTGCGTGAGGTTGTGACCGGAACGGCCCAGCGTGTGGCTGACAAAATGGATGAGCTGCGTGTGGCAGATGCCATGACTGAGATTTTTGCATTGTTTAAACGCTGCAATAAATACATTGATGAGACCGCTCCCTGGGTACTGGCTAAGGATGAGGCGAAGAAAGACCGCCTGGCTACCGTCATGTACAACCTGGTGGAGAGCATCAGTATCGGCGCAAGCCTGCTGGAGCCCTTCATGCCTGAGACTTCCAAGCGGATTTTGACCCAGCTGAATGCAAAGAAGCGTTCCATCGAAGTGATGAATATGTTCGGCCTGTACGAGTCCGGCACCAAGGTAACAGAGCAGCCGGAGATCCTGTTCGCAAGACTGGATGTAAAGGAAGTGCTGGAAAAGGTAGAGGCTAAAAAGGCCGCCAAGAATGCTGTAGCAGAGCCGGAAGCACCGGCAGAGGAAGCTGCAAATGTCATTGACATTGAGCCCAAGGCAGAGATTACTTTTGATGATTTTGAGAAGCTGCAGTTCCAGGTGGGTGAGATCATTGCCTGTGAAGAGGTGAAGAAGTCCAAGAAGCTGCTTTGTTCCCAGGTACGAATAGGAAGACAGGTAAAACAGATCGTTTCCGGCATCAAGTCTCACTATTCCGCAGAGGAAATGGTAGGCAAAAAGGTCATGGTAGTGACCAACTTAAAGCCTGCAAAATTGGCGGGTCTGCTGTCTGAGGGTATGATCCTGTGCGCAGAGGATGCAGAAGGAAATCTGGCCCTGATGACTCCGGAGAAAGATATGCCGGCCGGTGCAGAGATTTGTTAAATATTTGATTTGAGAGAATAGACGCCGGGGGCGGGCTGCGACCATTAGTCGCGGCCCGCCCCCGGCTGTTCATTTTATAGTGAGGTTAGAAGAAAATCTGCAAATTCATGGACCTGGCCTGCTCCAGCAGAAATTTATAACGCTTCTGAGCTGCGTAAATTTCGAAGGTACAGCTGTCAATCAGATCCGGGTCTGTGGCATTGTCAAAGTTAGAATATGCCGCATCCAGGGCATTTTTCGTCAGGTGCAAATCATCGAGAAGCCGCTGCTGAGCGGTAATGGGTTTCTCCTTTGGTTTTCTCATGAAATCCCCTCTTTCTGAAATTTCTGGCTCGTTTTACTTTTAGTATAGTCAAGAAAATACCCATTTATACTAAATCTAGAATATTTTGGATTAATTTTTCATAAAGATGAAAAAAAGAGTCGGGACAAATTTATGAAGATTTTAAACTTTCTTTTACGCATGGTGTATGGGGCAATCGGTATTTTAGTTGGCAATTTTCTTCTGGGGGCAGCAGGAATTTCTGCGTCTGTGGGATTAAATTTGGTGAGCCTTTTGACAGTCGGAAGCCTTGGTTTTAGCGGGCTGGGGCTACTTTTTGGAATTTCGGCCTTTGGAATTTTGTGAGATTTTGCTAATTTACAAATTCTACAAGTTTCGCATATAATGAGCCTACGATAAACGTTTGTCTATTTCGCTGTGGAATGCAGCTTTTTTCAAGGTCTGTTCGGGCCGATGTATCCAATTGATAAAATTTCATAAGAAGGCGAGGTGAAACTTTGCGCGTTTGGGGAGCCTGTGTTTTGGCTGTCATTTTAAATGCGGCAATGGTCAGCGACATACTGATTGGGAAGATTCGAAATGGCCTGATTATTGCCGGGCTTGTTCTGGGATTGATTTATCAGGCTCAGACGGCAGGTCTTGGTGGAGTCCGGGCGTTTGCAGGCGGTGTGCTTCTTACGCTTGCGGCGGCCATGCTCTTATTTGCCTTTGGAGCCATAGGGGCAGGAGATGGGAAGCTCCTGGCTGTGGTGGGAGGCTTTTTGGGAATGGCTGCCGTGCCCGGGTATTTGCTACTGGTCTTTCTGTTTGGAGCAGTTCAGGCAGTGCTAAAAATGCTGTGGCAGGGCAGTTTGATCCGGCGGTTTCGATATTTTGCAGAGTATATGGGACGGAGTCTGCGGACACGGCAGTGGACGCCATACGGACAATCTTTGCAGGAAGAAGAGGCGGTAATTCATTTGTCGGCAGCGGTGCTGTTTGCATGGCTGATTGGTATGATAGGAGGATTTTTATGAAAAACAGAATACTGGCAATCTGTGATCCGGAGACCACCTATGCCAGCCGACTCATGGAGTATCTGAATGAAAGGCAGGTGAGCCCTTTTTATGCGCGTGCGTTTACTTCGAAGGAGGCGCTGCGGGACTTCGCCGGACAGGCAGAGATCGAAGTGCTTCTGATTTCTTCGGATATGGCGCTGGTGGATTTACAGGGACTTCCCGGGGGCAAGAGGATTTGGCTGACTCACGGGCAGATCCCGGCTGAATTGGAAGGAGAGCCTGTTATTTACAAGTATCAGTCTGCAGAGAAAATTATCCGGGAAATTCTGTACTATTATGCGGAGGAGGCCCAGCCCCTTTTGCAGGCGGCGCTTTTGAAAGAAAAGATACAGATGTATGGCGTGTGTTCTCCCATTGGGAGGACAGGGAAGACTACGTTTGCGTTGGCGCTGGGAAGCCTGCTGGCTGAAAAAAAGCGGACCTTATATCTGAACCTGGAACCTTACTCAGGATTTGAGCAGATGCTTCCGCCTGTGAGCCAATGGAACCTGGGTGATTTGCTTTACTTTCTAAAGAAGGGAAAGCAGGGATTTTTGTACAAGCTGAAAAGTGTTACGGAGAGTTTGGGGCGGCTGGATTATATTGTTCCGGTAAGGTCTCCGGAAGATTTGCTCTCTGTGATGGAAGAAGAGTGGGAGGAGCTGTTGGAGCGGCTCATCTCAGAAGGGGAATATGAGTGTCTGGTCCTGGATTTTTCGGACTGTATCCAGGGATTGCCGGCACTTTTGGAAAAGTGCAGCCGGGTTTATATGCCTGTGCGGGAGGACGGGATTTCCCGGGCTAAGCTGAAGCAGTTTGAGGATGTGTTGGAAATGAGAGGATTTGAGAGATTAAGAGATTCCATAAGAAAGGTCAAGCTGCCACGGAGCTGGATTCCGGAAGTCTTGAGGCCTGAGTACATACCCCAGGAAATGTATCAGTTTGTACAGGAGCAGGAGGATTGGTAAAGGGGATTTATGAGAGAAGCGGAACTGGAACAGCGGGGAAATCAGATAAAGGAACGGGTGCTGGAGCGCCTGGATTTATCCCGGGAGTTGTCGGATGAAGAAGTTCTGGATGTAATTGATGAAGTGATTCTGGAGAGCAGCAAGGAACGATATCTGGGGCTGGCAGAGAAAAAGCAGCTGCAAAAGGCACTATTTGATACTATGCGAAGACTGGATATTTTGCAGGAGCTTGTGGATGACCCGGAGATTACAGAAATCATGATCAACGGAACATCGCACATCTTTGTGGAGCGAAACGGGAAACTGACGAAATGGGACAAACGTTTTTCGTCAAAACAAAAGCTGGAGGATATTATCCAGCAGATGGTCAGCTTCTCCAACCGGGCAGTATCAAAGGCGCATCCCATTGTGGATGCCCGGCTGCCGGACGGAGCCAGAGTAAATGTGGTGCTGGATCCGGTGGCATTGGATGGACCGGTAATTACCATTCGCAGATTCCCGCAGCAGCCAATTACCATGGAGCAGTTGGTTGCCTGGGGGTCTGTGACAAAAGAAATGGTGGAGTATTTACGCAAGGCGGTGATTGCAGGGAAAAACATATTTATTAGCGGAGGCACCGGCTCAGGGAAAACCACCTTTTTGAATGCACTGTCCCAGTTTATACCGGAACAGGAGAGGGTGATTACAATTGAGGATAATGCGGAACTGCAGATTCGGCATGTAGTCAATCTGGTGCGACTGGAAGTGCGTATGGCCAACACAGAAGGAACCGGTGAGATTACCATTCGGGACCTGATTCGTACGGCTCTTCGGATGAGACCCGATCGTATTATCGTAGGGGAAGTGCGAGGAAGTGAGGCTGTGGACATGCTCCAGGCTATGAATACAGGTCACGACGGTTCTTTAAGTACGGGCCATGCCAACAGTACGGCGGATATGTTAAGCCGATTGGAGATGATGGTCCTCATGAGTCTGGAGATTCCGCTGGAGGCCATCCGAAGGCAGATTGCTTCGGCAATTGATTTATTTGTTCATTTGGGCAGAATGCCTGATGGGAGCAGAAAGGTTTTGGAAGTCACGGAAGTGCGGGGATATGAGCACGGAGTGATTCAGATGCAGCCCCTGTTTCGCTATGAGCCGGAACAGGAGGCGGCAACCGGTAAAGGGAGGAAGATACCATAGATTACCGGAAGTACAAATTTCAAGTCAGGGAATGGATTTTCTATGGCCTGCAGGGTCTCGGTTTGGTTCTGATAACCGCACTGCTATTTTTTAATTCTTTATGGGCCTGCATTCCCGGAAGCCTGTTTCTGCGGTTTTATTACCGATGGAAACGCCAGGAACTGATTGCTGGGCGAAAAAAGGAGCTGAGCATTCAGTTCCGGGAAGGCATCCGCAGTCTGTCGGCAGCGCTGCAGGCTGGATTTTCAGTGGAAAATGCGCTGCGAGAGGCGGCAAAGGATTTGCGGATGATGGAGTGGGATAGACCTTATATGGTTTTTGAATTGGAGGAAATGCAGCATAAAATTGCGGCGAGCCAAACCATAGAAGAAGCTTTTCGGGACTTTGCCGGACGAAGTGGTATAGAGGATGCCTATGTGTTCGCGGATATTTTTTCGGCGGCAAAACGAAGCGGACAGGATTTAACAAAGGTCATTGGAAATACTGCACGCATCATAGGGGAAAAATTGGAAATGGAGCGGGAGATCGCCACTATCCTGGCTTCCAGGAAGTACGAACAAAATATTATGAGCTTAATGCCTCTTGGAATGCTGCTCTATTTGCGATTGACCTCCGGAGGTTTTCTGGATGTGCTTTATGAGAGCTTGTCGGGGCGGGCGCTGATGGCAGGGTGCCTGATTGTGTATATAGCAGTATGGAGGCTGGGAAAGAAACTGGTGCAGATTGAGATTTGAACAGGAGAAGGAAAGATTAAAAAGGCCGTTGATCACGGTGGCCATAGGGGCAGTGGCAGGAATCAGCTTTTTTGTATGGGACTGGCAGAAGAGCCGGTTGGAACAGGGATACTTTCTGGAGCGACCACTGACAGGAGAAGGTGCTCGAGAGGAGAAGCTACAGATACAGACCCCTTATGGAGAACAGGAAATAGAGGTCCTGGTGGGGGAGCGGAAGCTGCAAAAGGAAGAAATTCGGGAGCAACTGCAGCTGGTGTCGGGGGAACTGGGTACATTGATCTTGGGAGAAAATGAGTCGCTGGATGAGGTGCGAAAGCCATTGAACCTGTTGCAGGAGATGGAGGATTTGCCGGTTTATTTGGAGTGGAGTGTGGAGGAAGACGGCCCGGTAAATCGAGACGGGACTTTGAATCAGGAGAATTTGCCGGAAGATGGTATACTGACGGAGTTAACGGTGCAGCTTCAATGGGAAGAAGAGGCGCTCGTTTCCAGATTCACCGCGAGGGTGTATCCGCCTGCGTTAACAGAGGAAGAGAAGTTTATGCAGACGCTTCAGGAGGAGATTGAGAAAAAGGATGAAGAATCTCAAAATAAACTTATGCAGGAACTTCCGGGCGAAGCGGCGGGCAAGTCGTTGGATTGGAACAGATCAGTGGATACCAGAGGTATCTGGGTGCTCGTGCTGGCTGTTATGGGTGCGGTTCTCCAGGTGATATCCTATCACAAAGAAGAGAAGGATAAACAGGAAAAGAGGCGAGCCCAGATGGAAATGGACTATCCGGAGATTGTCAGTAAATTAAAATTGTATATGGAGGCGGGATTTACCTGTCGGGCTGCTTGGATTAAGATTGCCGGAGATTATCAGGAAAAGCAGAAAAAACAAGGAACTTCCAGATATGCCTATGAGAAAATGGTAAAAACAGGGTTTGAAATGCGAAGCGGAGTAAGCGAGCAGAGGGCATATGAGCGGTTTGGAGAGCGGTGTAAGGTACCCTGCTATAAAAAGCTTGCGGGGTTGCTGATACAAAATATAAACAAAGGGAACAGAGGACTTGGGGAATTGCTGGAAGCGGAGATGTGGCAGGCTTTTGAGGAACGGAAAGCTCTGGCGAAAAAGCAGGGAGAGGAAGCCGGGACAAAGATGCTGTTCCCTATGATGGGGTTGTTGGCGGTGGTTATGGTCATCGTCATTGCTCCGGCACTGATGTCTATGCAAATATAGGAGGGAAAAGTTTGAAACAAAGAGGTAGTGGATAAAGAATAAATTTGAGTATGACAAATAAGCCATCTTGTGGTGGCTGAAAAATTGAATATAAACGCAACACCTAATCAGGAAACTGGTAAAGGCTCATCTTTGATAAGATAACCTCTTTGCTTAAGAAGATTAAGTGCCTGTGAAGTGGTTAATACTTTTTCTTTGTTCACAGGACGAGATTCAAGAAAACCGTCTGGTGTATATGGCTTTAAATCTGTGAGTATGTGCCAGATAGCGGTCAGGATCATACGACAGATAGCAATGATGGCTTTCTTGTGACCACGGCGTGCTTTGATACGCTTGTAGCGAGCGGTAAATTCAGGATGTTTCTTAGATTTGATTAAAGCATTTGCAACTTGCACCAGAACTGGTTTAAAATAGGAACCAGCACGGGAAATCCGAGTGGATTTGATTTTGTGGTCGCTTTTATCATTTCGGGGACAGCACCCTGCCCAGGAGACGAGGTGTTTCGCTGTGGGGAAGACAGACATATCACCACCAATCTCTGAAAGCACTTGAATTGCGGTCATTGGA
>JAFTZF010000015.1 GCA_017464645.1 Lachnospiraceae bacterium
AGATGGTTTGTTTTCTTTTTTCTCGTTCATTTTTTCTTTCTCCTTTTGTTTTTTCTATTTTTTATTAGGATATAGTTGTTTTTTCAGCTGCTTGTTTGCCTTGGATTGTTATACGGACAGATACTGTCCTAAATTAAAATATTTTTTTACTTTTTTAGTGAGTTGTAGAACCTTGTGAGGTCTGGCGGCTGGGGCCGGGGCCGCCTTCTTCTCTTACAAACACTTTTGGTAGGGCTTTGTTTTTAAGTTGCCCGGGCAGTTTCTTTTTCTTTATTCAGTTGTATTTCAGGCTTTGTTTTTCAGCTGTAAGCCCATTATAAAAGTTAAACTGGACAGGTTTTGTCCAGTTTAAAAAAGTTTTTTCTTTATGAATGGGCTTGACTTTGTCAAATTTAATGCAAAACGTAGCTACATTTTGTAAAAAATAAATAAAATCAAGCTATCCAATTTGTTGTTTTTGCACATTTCTAAGAAAAGGTAATTATTTTCACAAAAGTAAAGACGCCCCAAGTCATCTCACGACTTGGGGCGCCTCTATAATTTTTTTACTGCCTCTTATATTCTCTTCCTAAATAATACTGCAATTTAAAGAACACCAGCACCAGCCAGTAGCACAGCGTATAGCATCCGTGCTTCATGAGCCAGATGTACAGCCGGATGGAGGTGGACAGCTGGTCCATGGTGTGATTCTTCAGGGCCTCCTGCACCATTTCATCCTCACAAATGCCTTTTACATTCCGGGTCACGGTCTTACAGCCCGCCTTGTAGTTGCGGTATATCTCATTCTTTACGGCCAGCACCGTCAGGCTCAGGAAATCGTTGCGGATCTGGGGCGCAAAATCATACACATTTTTGGCTGCATTGATGCGGTACAGCTGTCTGGTGATGGACTTCAGCTTGTCCAGATATTTGCTGTCATGCTTGCCGGTAATGGATTTATTGTTGATCCAGTAATGGTAAGGATAAAAATTCTGAATGACGCAGAGTTTCTGAGTGTCCAGAAGCACCGGGAAGGTGATCTGCATATCCTCGCCCACAGACACCTGGTCACTGCAAAACTGCACATTCTGCTCCAGGATCAGTCTGCGGTACAGTTTGGTTACCCGGGCCGGCTGAATGGTCCGGCCAAAGAAACGGCCGTCATTGATGAGTGCCGGGAACAATTCCTCCAGAGCCGCCCGATCATATACCTTTCCCCGGAAATTGGAAATCTCGTTGCGCTTTGGCACTTTGGGGTCCTCGAAATCAAAGACCAGACCGCATACTACCATATCAGCCTGCTCAGACTCTGCCATCTGATACATGCGCTCATACATATCCGCATCGATCCAGTCGTCGCTGTCCACAAAGCCCACATAGTTGCTGGTGGCCAGCTTAAGGCCCGCCTTCCAGGCAGAAGTCAGTCCGCCGTTCTCTTTATGAAATACTTTAATTCGTTCATCCTTCCCGGCGTATGCATCACAGATCGCTCCGGAATTGTCGGTGGAGCCATCGTCCACCAGGATGATCTCCAAGTCTTTTTTTGTCTGATTCAAAATACTGTCTACGCAGCGCTCCAACAGAGGCTCCACATTATAGACCGGTACAATGACACTGACTGTCGCTTCCATTTCTTTTGCTCCCGTGTTTCTATTGCTTTCCGTTTTCACTCTTCACCTGATCTAACAGCCTGCGGTAGATGCCCGGCATCCACACAAACAACCGATAGCCGATGGCTGTCCGAAGGGGGAATCGTCCGTATCGCTTTACCCGCTTGCAGCCCTGCTTTACCAGGTCCCGGATCCGTTTTTGATCTGCTTTATTCTCCGGCTGATAGTCCACCAGGCCGAAATAAATATCGATGCTGCCGTCGGCAAAGGCCTGAAGCGCCTTTGGCATCAGCTCCGTATAATCATGCTCTTCCAAAAAATCCAGGCGCTCCCACACGCCGGTGATCCAGTCCAGACGCTTGGGGTTAAAACCTCTGGTAATACTGCTGGGGGCCACAAAATATCCGTACAAAGGCCTGTCCACAAAGGCTCCCTGCTTTACCTTATGAAAGATTTTGTGGGTGGTCGCCTCGTCCTCATGAATCAATCCCAGAGGATAGCGGATTTCCTCAAACAACTCTCTCTTATACAGTTTGTTCCAGGCCACCACATAATATGCCCCGTCGGGAATATACAAATTTGCCAGAAGCTCTCTGCCTGTAAAGGTGGTCACCGCCTGCTGCTCCCGGTCTGACCCCGCCTCCGGGATAGCCTCTCCGTGCACATAGGTCCATCTGCACAGGCTCATGTCGCTTCCTGTGGAAATACAGGCCTCATACAGACTTTCGATAAAATCCGGTGTCACATAGTCATCCGAATCGATAAAGGAAAAATAGGCACCTTTAGCGATCTCCAGCCCTGCGTTGCGAGCGCCGGACAAGCCGGCATTTTTCTGATGGATCACCTGCACCCGGGCATCCGTCCGGGCGTACTCATCGCAAATGGCCGGGCATCCGTCCGGGGATCCATCATCCACCAGAATGATTTCCAGATCCTCATAAGTCTGGGCCAGCACCGAATCCACACAGCGCCGCAGATATGCTTCTACTTTATAAACCGGTATGATAACCGATATCAGTTCCTTCATAAGGGAAAATTCCTCTCTTTTCTTTCCGTTTGGAGGCTGTCGCCGCCCTGCACCTATCTTACTGCAGCGCCCGCTTTGCACGCACTGTCAGACTGCGCAGCACGCTTAATCCATATGTCAGCCACACTAAGCCCGTTCCCAAGCTCCACTGCAGGATTTTATAATCCAGCTGCTGAGGCGCCCCACATTTGCAGGCCTCCCGCACCTGTTCGTCCTGAATGAACAGGCGAATCACAGTTCTCTTCTGTCTGCCGGTCCTCTCTCTGTCAAAGGGCAGCTTCTCCACATCATCCAGACATTCACACAAAAACCGGGTGTCCACCACACAGCGGATCCGCTGGTGCTCTGCTGCCAGGGCCTGCTCATCCTCCGCCAGCTCTGCCTCTGCCCGCCGCCGGAAAAAGTCTCCCGCCTCCTTGCGAATGCGCTTTGCCAGCTGCAGTTTGTTTTCCCGCTTCTGGCTGGAAAGGGTCTGGCCGCTTTCTTCCTGAATGTAGTGATAGAGGGGCTCCTCCACGAGGGCCACCTTCGGACAATTTTCCAAATAGGCCAGATTAAACAGCAGATCCTCCCCAAGACTTAAGTCTTCGGGAAAAGCTCCCAGGCTTTCCCGAAGGAATAATTTATTCCAGGGCATATTCAAAAAGCCTCTGCTGTACAAGGTCAGCAGATCCTCGCCGGCCATGGGAAGCTTTTCCACATCCGCGCCTATATAGTGATGATGATATCCACAAACAGCCAGATTTCCCTGCACGCTTTCCACCGCCTGCAGCATATGCTCCAGATAATCAGGCTCCACATAGTCGTCACTGTCCACAAAGGCCACATATTTGCCCCGGGCCCCAGCGATTCCCGCATTCCGGGCAGAAGAAACGCCACCGTTTTCCTTGTGAATCACCCATACCTGCTCATACTCCCGGGCAAGGGCATCACAAACAGCCGGGCAATCGTCCGGGGAACCGTCGTCCACCAGAATAATTTCCAGCTCCTTATGTGTCTGAGCCCGCAGGCTCTCCACACAGCCCCGCAGGGTCTTTTCACTTTTGTAAACAGGTACGATCACACTAATCATGCTTCTGAATCTTCCTCTGCTCTTTTCCTGGTCCCAGGTAGATGGAATGGGGCTCTACGATGCCTCTTACCACAGCGCCTGCTGCGATCACAGCTCCGTCACCGACGGTGCTCCCCTTTAAAATCACTGCGTTTGCACCGATCCACACATCTTTTCCGATGGTCACAGGCGCCGTCTGATAATGGCCCCATCCGGCCCGATAATCATGATCGTGGTCCACAATGACCACATTATTTGCAATCTGGCACCGGTCTCCGATGGTGATGCGGTCCATACAGGTAATACTCACCTGGGTGTTGAAGAAGCACTTATCTCCAATCTCCAGATCACCGCCCTCGACCCGCAGAAACAGTCCAAACCGGGAAACCAGCTCTTTTCCCAGGGATACCTTTGCCTGTTTATTTACATGAAGCTCCGCATGCTTGCCAAAGGCCTGCACTAGAGGCATTTTCAATCGTCCGCCAAACTTACATTTCCACCAGATCACCTTGGGCAGAGATGCAATTACTCTTACAGCCAGTTCATTCATGGCTCTCCCTCTCTTCCTGCCGCCCTGTCTGCGGCATTCCTTTACTTCCGGCCCAGCTTTTCCTTCAGCTTGGCAAAAATCATTTCCCGCTCGCTCTTTCGAAGCACGATCAGGAAATTTACACCTAAGGCCAGCACGCCCGTGCAGCAGCCTACCACGATGAGTCCCATCCAGCTGTCAATGGGGAACAGCCACTGGGAAGCCAAGCCCAGCACATAGATGCAGGAGATGGACACCAGTCCCATTCCGATATCCCCGTAGAAATAATTCCACTTCAAGTCCAGACATTTGGCTGCATAGATCGGTGTAAAGGTCAGATTTCGCACCAGGCCGATGATGGTGCTGACTCCTGCGATAGCATAGAGTCCCAGGTCCGTAGTTCTCAAAAGTACAAATACAATGGCTGTAGTCAGCGCTCCGCTGGCCACCATCACCATGGAATTTTCTTTTACCTTTTTCGTAATGATAAAGACATGGTACAGCACCTGGATGCTGGCGCTGACAAATAACACCGCCATGCCCAATACTGCCAGACGATACAACAACTCCTGGTCATCCCGCCAGTTCATCCACAGGGAGAAAAATACCCGTCCATAGGCCACCACAAAGGCAATGGGGATACTCATCATGAAAATCATAATGCGGTTGGAGCTCTTGATGATATCCAGCAACTCCTTCTTATCACCCTTTGCATAGGCAATGGTAATACTGGGTGTGAACACGCCCACAACCGTTCCCATCAAGGAAGAAAGCATGGTGGGAATCTGCTTTGCAATGGACAGGGAATTCATAGCCGCCGCATTGATAAAAATATTGGCAATGACCGTATCCAGTCCGTCCAGCAGCACCTGTCCCAGCCGTGTGACTGAGTTCCAGGCACCCAGAGAGATGAGTTCTTTTACTTTAGCCCAGCGGAAATATTTCCGGCTGATCTGTATCTGAGGCAGCAAGCGCTTGGTAAAGCGGCCGTTGGCAAAGGCCACAATGACAGTGGCTGCCACAGAGCCCAGACCCACATACCACAGATGGGCCGGGAAGAACCGATAGGTGATAACCAGTATCGCCACCCGTACCAGCTCAGATACGATAGTTGCCAGAGAAGTCAGTTCTAACCGGTTCAGACTATAGGTGGTCACACCGAATACGGATGTGATAATACTTACAAAAAAGTTCAGGAATACAAAGCTCCACAGCAGCTGTACATCACCCAGAATGGCGCCGGGCACCTGGAACAGATGGTTCAGGAACAGCACCACGCAAACGGCCGGGATCAGGAAGATGCCCGCCATCATCAGGTTTGCAAAGAATACCGATGAAAAGTATTCATTGGCTCCCTGGTCGTCCTTCTTATGCAACTGTATGGTAATGAATCGGCTGGCCATGGTATTCAGGGCAGACACTACGATCTGGGCCCAGGTCACAATATCATTGGCCGTCTTTGTAAATCCATAGGCATCATCAATACTGCTGTCAATGACGGCTGTCAGCACAAAGCTGATACCCAGGTTGATGACAAACACCAGCAGCTGGGCCGACATATTGATTGCCAAACGCTTTTTATCCATTCTTTTATTCCTTTCCCGGAATCAGTTCTCTTCTTATCGGATGACCAGCACTGCCTTGATCAGATACATAATCGTCATGAGCTGGCCGATAAAGGCTGCGTACATGATACCCCGCTGGGTATCCCTCTCATACTGCAGCAGACGGTTTCGGCCTACCACCAGCAGGAACACCGGCAGCAGCGGAATGAGATATCGTCCCTGTACACCTTCGATGGACACATTTCCCATAGGTGTCCAGGTCAGCAGCATACCTACTAAAATAATGCCGAAGCTGGCTGCGCACACGAAAGTTACCCACCACTTCTGCCAGGTCTTTACATAGAAGGGCTCTTCCCTGGTCTTGCACACAGACAATACCAGCAGAATCAGAAAGAAAATCGGAATCGCTTCGGAGATCTCAATTTCCACCCAGCCCATCTTCTGTCCTACCACGGACTGAAGATAAAAGCCCAGCTTGTCCGTCACGGTACTCATGATCATGGACACAAAGGCCATGGGATCCTGCAGGAAATAGCCGATGGTATAACCAGATGTGGTAGAGGAACCTACCGTACTGGTGGCCTCTGTCGTCATCACGATCTGGCTGACCGTATCTGTGTTCTTATTAAGGAAGCTCAAAACCGGCAGCAGGAACAGGCCCACCATGCACAGCAGCTGTACCTTGCGGCTGCTGAATTTCTTAGCCGGTATCAATAGTGCCAGGAAGCACATGGGCAGATATACGCCGCTCTTTCCGTAGATCATGATAATCGCCAGAATTCCCAGCACCAGCATGTCCTTGGGCTTCACCTGCTCTTCTCCGTAGGCCAGAGCCAGACAGTAACAGGTGTACAGAACGATCACACCGCTGATGACTGCGTCATAGGAGAAAGAAGTACACTGCTGCAGATTCATGGGCAGTACCGCCAGTAAAAACAGGGTCGTCTTTCCAAAGGGCAGCTTTTTCATACCCCAATAGGTCAGCAGGGCAAAGCACACCAGGCTGGCGAATCGGGCCAGAAGCATCATGGGAACGGTGCCCAGGTGCAGAAGTCTTCCCAAAGTCATGCCCAGCACTGCCGGCAGATACACGATCAGAGGCGCCTCCGTATTGGAAGTAGCCGTAGCCTCCACCAGAGTATCATCCTCCACCAGGGTAAAGAGTCCGTCATAAACAGCCTTATAATTGGTCAGGTTGGGCTCGGATGTAAATAAGATCTCCACATCGTCCGCCCGCTTGTAGCATTTATTTTCACCCGCTGTCTCAATTCCCAACAAGTCGTTGGAGTGGCGGTATGTCATATCGATATGATATTTTTCGTCCGGCGTCATATAGGGCACAATGAGGAAATTGTACACCACACCCAGACACAGAATAGTCAGCAGGAAGACTTTCTCAATCTTCCATTTGCGCATAAACACTGCCCAGTAAAAGACAAGGGCAAACAGTTCGAAGAACGCAAACATGCCGAAGAAATATTTCTTCAGGAACAGGTTGAAATACTGGTGTGCATTCATGCTGAGGCGGCGGGCACTCTCTTCTCCGTTTACCAACAGGGTATTCTCTTCATAGTAGCCTTCCGGTGTCACATAAACACTCAGTCCGCTGTCGTAGAGCTCCTGGGAAAACTCCAGGTCCACCACGTATTCGTGGCCCTTGATCCCGCTCTGGGAATTGTTGAAGATCAGGCCCAGATACTGGTCATCCAAAAGACTTCCCGCATCCACCACCGTACTGCACAGAACTTCTCCTGTGGTAACATCTGTCACAGACGCAGTTATGGTTCCTGCAGGAACAAAGCCCTCCGCCAGATCCATACGGACGCCCAGTCCCACCAGGGTCTCCTCTTCCGTTACATAGTGCTGCTGCAGATGGGCCGTCTCTGCTGTCACTGCCAGGGTATCAAAGTTGTCCTTCATGACAACCACGCGGTTAGTGGTATTCATGGCCTTGCGGATCTGCACATCATACACATGGTAAAATACCACTGCCACCAGCAGCAACAAAAGTCCCAATCCCAGAAGCTTCCGATGCTTCATGTAAAAAGCCTGGATCTTTTCCCAAAGGCGGGATTTTTTCTTTGAATCTGCAGCCTCTTTGGAAGCTGCCTTGCCTCCGTCATCAGAACCGGCTTCCCGGCCCTCATTTCCCCACACTGCGTACAGCAGAAGTCCCAGCAATGCCAGCATGGCAAACTGCACCAGGGGCTGCTTCACATAGTGGGTCTGGGTCTCATAAATAGCATTGTAGATCAGGTTTCGCTCCAGAGCCTGTCCGTTTTCCTGGCTGATTCCCGGCGTCTCCACCTCAGTATTCAGCCAGATGGCCGGGCCTTGGGAAATGCCGCTGGCAGTGATCTGCACTTCAATGCTTCTGCCCGGCTCTCCGCCCTCAATGGCTAAGCCCCAGAAGGCCTCCACCTTCAGCTTTGTCAAATCATGCTGCTCGCTTCCCAGCACTTCTTTTGTCTTGGCATCATAGGCCTCTATCAAAATATTTCCCTGAGTAAAAGTCTGCTCATTGGCAGTAAAATAAAAGGAGATATCCTGTAATACATCTTCTTCAATCTCATAAAAAAGAGTCAGTACCGTTTCATCTGTAATCTCTGCGGTCTGCAGCGCCAGCGTCGGCTTGCCTACTCCTTCCAGACCCCTGGTTATCAGCGTATCGTGAGGAATGGCGATGCTCACAGCCAAATAGAGGACGCATAGAATCAAATATCCTATCAGACACTTCTTTTTATTCTTTTCTAACGCCTGTTTCCATGTTTTTATTTTCTGCATTGCAACCTCCGGTACTGCCGATTTACTCAAAATTTTTCTATATTTTCCCCAGAATGCAATTTTCGCATACTGGTAACAGGCAGGCCGGATAAACCGGTCTGCCTGCGCCGTTTTCTTTCATTCCAGGTAATGATGTCTACCTACTCTTTTGCTTTTGGTTATTCGCCAAGTCCCTTCTCAATAGCACTCACCAATGTCTGCAGGGCCACCTCTTCGTCCGGGCCATTACAGATAAGCTCAATCTCATCACCGGATTTGACGCACGCCCCAAGTACACTCAAGACACTCTTTGCATTTGCAGTTACATTCCCAAATGTAAATGTGATCTGGGATTTAAACTGCATGGCTGTCTTGCATAAAACTCCTGCCGGACGCAAGTGCAAACCTGTGGGGTTCTGAATCACTATCTTTTTGCTTACCATAGGAAAACCTCCCATTCTATTTCTTGTTATCCCTATTCGTATTGAGATGTCTGCTTAGCTGCTTGCCTTCTGCAGCTCACATGAAATCTCTACCTTGCCATCTGTAACAAACTGCTCCGGTACAGATATCTTCAATGTCTTTTTATAAGTACCTGCCTTTGACATGGAGTAAGCATTCAAAGTTACCTCTATCTCCTCCGGTTTCAAGGCATCCAGATCCGATACATATCCGGTCACAGGGACAGCAACTGTCTCCTGCTTTCCAAAGGAAACGCTATAGCCTTTGGCCACATTCGTAACCTTTATATTCTCAACAGGAACTTCTATCTCTCTGGTCTCTTTGCCTTCGATCACTACCGTCACTGCAACCATCTTATCAGCTTCATCCACCAGACGAATGCCCTCCGGCAGATAAGAAGTCAAATCCAGCTCCAGTTCTGTAGTCTGACTTAAACCTTCAATATTCACTGCTTCATCGGGAATCCGAATATTGGTCAGCACCTTCAGATTATCTGCCGCTCCTGCGATCTCAATCTTTTCCGGATTGAAATTGATGCCTACAAACCGATAATTCTTAGCCGGTGTTCCGGACACTCCCATCTTCAAAGGCACTTCTTTTATCTTAAACATGGTAATCTTTACTGTCATACCGCCGGACTTGCCATTGTATGTCAGATTCGTACTATCCAGGATCTCTCCGTCATTTCCCACTACCTTCAGGCTGCTGACTACAGTATCGTCTCCTGTTCGTCCCGTTACATCCACTTCTGCCTCAAAGCGTTTGATCTTTGCAACCAGAGAAGCCGGGCCTGTAACAGAAAGCACTCGCTGACTGGGCACCATATCTCCTACCACATAACCGGTTCCGGGAGTTCCCTTCTGTTTTACAACCACATTAAAAGTCTCCGTGGCAGCATCTTCAATGCTGACCTTCACATTATTGCGGCTCTTGGTAATATCAGACGGCTCTACCTCCCGATTGGTACAGGTCACATTGATCGCTACCAGATTATCAAACTGAATGTCCTTTTCCATGTCTGCCGTAGCAACGAAATCCGCATTGGTCAGATCCTTGTGTACGGACCGCTTTGCTCTTACTGACAGGGAAATCACATTACTCTCATCTACGATTTTATATACCTTCTCACGGCTGGTAATGGCATTTTCATTTACCATAGTAACCTTGATACCGGAATAAGTCTCCGTGGTTATGGGATCATCCACATTTACTACCACCAGCCAAAGCAGTACTGCTGCTACTACAGAAAGGATCTTTAAGCTAAAATTATTCATCAGCTTTTCTTTCATTCTTACCTCTTCCTTTCCATAATCTGAACTTTTTGGTGTCCTGCGTCTTATCCTGCAGAATCTGCAGATGTTCCCGCAGCTGCTGCTCATTTATATTTCGGAACAGCTGCCCCTCGAAAGCAACGGATACATAACCGGTCTCCTCAGATACCACGATGGTAAGAGAATCCGACACCTCACTGATACCCACTGCTGCCCGGTGTCTGGTTCCCAGCTCTTTGTTCAGATACAGATTATCCGACAAGGGCAGATAACAGGTGGCGGAAACGATCCGGTTTTTCCGAATCAGAACTGCTCCATCGTGCAGAGGTGTATTATGTTCAAAAATATTGATCAAAAGCTGACTGGACAGCACGGAATCCAGAGCGATCCCTGTGCGCTCGTAATCGCCCAGCGGCATGTTCCGCTCGATTACCATCAGGGCTCCCGTCTTTGCCTTTCCCATCTCAAAAGATGCCTTCACGATCTCATTGATGGTCCGATCGGAAAAACCGATTTCCACATCCTTGGAATTGTCAAAGCCGAACATGGAACTCAGGATGTTTTGCTGGCCCAGCATCTCCAGAGCTCTTCGCAGCTCCGGCTGGAACACGATGACCAGAACGGTAATACCAATGCTGAACACATTCTTAAACACCCATAAGATGGTGTTCATCTCAAAAATCCAGGCCACAAATACAAAGGCCCCCATCACCGCAAATCCTTTTAGCAAGATCCAGGTTCTGGTCTTTTTGATCCAGATGATCACCTGATAGATCAAAAAGGAAAGGATGACAATCTCCACAATATCAACGATTGAGATTTTCGGAATAGAATCCAGGCTTATATATTGCTGGATAAAATTTCTGATATTCATTGGCTGCATCCTTTCTATCATTGTTTTCTAATTTCTTGTATTTCCTTTGCTGTGACCATTGCTCCTGCGTCCGGGCGGGTTCTTTCTCTGCGCGTTGATCTTCTTTACCTTCTTGTCCGAAACCGCAATGGTAATCTTGGGCACAGCCTTCACATAGTAATAATATTCATCATCTTCAAACTGCACATATTCCGTTCGGGAATAGTCCACACTGAACAGGAAGAACTCCAGCACCAGGGCAATTCCGATGGAGATCAGGCTTCCCATGAACAGCGGCATCAGCTTGATGGGAATATCCATGATCATGCTGCCTACCAGGATAATCAGGAAATCCGCAAGGGCTCCCACAACAATGGCTGTCTGCCATGCATAGTCCATGGACATCCTTCGAATAAGGTAAACCAGACAAAGTGTCAATGCAAAAGCTGCGATGATCAGCAGCATCTCTTTGTTATTGATCACGCCGTCCACCAGAGATGTGAGCTTCTGCTGCACGTTTGTCGCCTCTGACTCACCCAGCATCATGGTATTCGACTTCATGTAATGAAGCAGATAATAGACCACCGTGCCACAGGCTACCGGGATAGCAGCAACCGGCTTCCCAATCAGTCCCATCGTCAGAGGAAGCGCATAGGGAATCTTAAAAGCAAACGCCAGGGGCGCTGCCGCCAGCAGATATCCGTACTCCGGAGCCAGCCGGAAATACAGCAGCAGCATGACCAGAAGCAATACGGCTGCAACGGCAAATACCTCCAGAGACAGAGCGTATGCATGAGCCAGAACCAGCCCTGTACCAAACAGCACAATGGCATTTACCGGCAAAAAAGAGCAGACCAGCGCAAGCACAAACGCAATAACAGGACTTTTCAGGCGGGTCATAAACCCCACGTTTGTATTGATCATGAGAAAAGCTACCAGCGCAAGCACAAACTTTACCAATGATATTACATAAATATCAAATTTAGCATAAAATAATTTTAATTTTTCCTTAAATTCCAGTAAACTCTTCATCCTGCCAGATTCCTTCCGAGGTATGACTCTTGCTTCCTGTTTTTTCTTCCGCTTCATAATAGCCGGAAATCTTTCTTAATATCCGATAGTAGTCGCCAAGGCTCCTTCTGCTGCTCTTATGCTTCTTGCCATAATAAAGATAGGCAATTACCAGATACGCAATCAGGCCGGTCACATAAATCACAACCAAACCAATGATAAACGTAGGCAGATCCATCTTGTGGATATTTTCCATCAGGTATTCCATGTTGTAAACTGCCCAGAGACCTGCACACAGCAAATAAGCCAGTGTGTAGTAGATCCAGCTCCAGATAAGGTTCTTACTGATATAATCTTCCCGGAAATATTCATTGACGGAAAGAGCCTCTTTTCCCCCATGGGACTCATAGGCTGCCGCCTTTGTCATCAGCTTCACTTTCTCTTCGTTTAACATAGGCCACTCCTTTATCTTTTGAGTATACCACATTTAACGGCTGCTTCCAATACTTATACACAAAAAATACACCTTTTTGGCTCCTTTTTCTTTCAAAAGGCTCGCCGCAGCATCTATGGTGCTGCCTGTGGTATAAATATCGTCAATCAGAAGAATTCTCTTATATTTTACAGTATTTCCCTGAATTTTAAAAGCAGTTTTCATATTTTCCCTGCGCTGCCGGTCGCTCAGTTCCTTTTGCGGCAGGGTTTTTTGTACTCTTTTTAAGAGCCGGGTATCTACAGGAATGTCCAGCAACTGTGAAAGTTCCCGGGCCAGCAGCTCTGCCTGATTGTATCCCCGACGCCTCTTTCTGCCCCGGTGCAAAGGAATGGGTACGAGCACCTCCGGCTGCCAGCGGGCAATCTGCCCGGTAAAAGCCTGTGCCATCTCCTGTGCAAAAAACGCTTTGTATTCCCTGCGGCCTTTGTATTTAAAAGCTGCGATGGATGCCCGCATACAGTCATCATAGCGGAACAGGGCCCTTCCCCTGTCATAGGCATGCACCTTTCTCAGACAATCCGGACAATATTCCCGGCTGTCCCGGCCCAGCTCCTTTCCGCACTTCAGGCAGAAATGTTCTCCGATCCGCACCGGGCGGTGCCGGCATGCTCTGCACACCAGTCCCTCATTCAGTGGAACCGCATCATGACATACCGGGCATCTGGGCGGATAAATAAGACTCAATGGTCTTTGCAAGACCCGAATAACGTCTTTGCTCGTTTTCATTCTTCACCATATTTTGAAAAACCTCGGCGCTTCCCACCAGGCTCACGCAGGATCTGGCTCTGGTAACCGCCGTATAAAGGAGGTTTCGATTCATCAGCATCCGCGGGCCTCCCAAAAGGGGGATCACCACTGCAGGATATTCGCTTCCCTGAGACTTGTGAATGGTGATGGCATAGGCCAGCTCCAGCTCATCCAGCTGCTTAAAATCATAGCTGACCAGGCGACCCTCCTCGAATTCCACCAGCACGGTTTCCGCAAAGGAATTGATCTGGCGGATCAGTCCCATATCACCGTTAAACACACCCATGCCCTTGTCCACCGTCAGACCGTAACGGTTGCGAACCTCCCATTCCAGCTGATAGTTGTTGCGGATCTGCATGACCTTGTCCCCTTCCCGGAACAGGTGCTGGCCAGATTCTTTTTCTGCTTTATCAGAAGCCGCAGGATTTAAATACTCCTGCAGCACTGTATTTAACTGTTCCACACCCAGGGCACCTTTGCGCATGGGCGTCAGTACCTGGATGTCAAAAGGCTGGGCCTGCACATATTTGGGCAGCTTTTCCTGCACCAATGCCAGCACTACCCGGGCTACCACCATGGGGTCCTGCCGCTCCAGGAAAAAGAAATCCCTGCTCTTGTTATCCAGCCGCACTTCTTCGCCCCGGTTGATCTTGTGGGCATTGACAATGATATCGCTCTGGGCCGCCTGCCGGAAAATCCGGCTTAAGCGCACCACAGGGAATGCTCCCGAGGCGATCATGTCCCGCAGCACATTTCCCGGACCCACGCTGGGCAGCTGGTTCACATCTCCCACCAGGATCAGCCGGGTTCCCGGAATGACAGCCTTCAAAAGTGCATGCATCAGGTAAATATCCACCATGGACATCTCATCAATGATGATGGCGTCCGCCTCCAGAGGATTGTCCTCATCCCTGGCAAACACTGCCCGATTGCTGCTCTGCTCCGGGCCGCCGGAAAGCTCCAGCATCCGATGAATGGTCCTGGCCTCATAGCCGGTGGCCTCCGTCATCCGTCTGGCCGCCCGCCCCGTGGGCGCCGCCAATAAGACCTCCATGTTCTCTTCTTCAAAATATTGGATAATGGTATTAATTGTCGTGGTTTTTCCGGTTCCGGGGCCGCCTGTCACGATCAGCAGGCCGTTTTGCACTGCCTCCATGACAGCCTGACGCTGCTCCTCCTCCAAATGAATATCCGACTGTTCCTCAATCCGGCGCAGGCGCTTCTCCACCCCTTCTGCCTTTACCTTCAAAGGCTGGTTTAAGCTGCAGAGCATGGCTGCCACACTCAGCTCCGTATGATAACACCCTGCTGCATAAAAGAAAGGTGTTTCCTCAGGCTCATCCTCCCGAAGTCCCGTATAAAAGGGATTGGGAAGCATGCGCTGGACCAGCCTGCGTTCCATATAGAGATCCGTCATATGCTTTTCCACAGTCTCAGAGGGCACCTGCAGCAAGTCCCTGGTAATGGTCAGCAGCTTCTCCTGGGGAAGGCAGGTGTGCCCCTCTCCCATAGCCTGCTGCAGCACATAGAGAACCCCGCTGCGCACCCGGTAATCCGAGTCTTTATGAATCCCCACCCGCTGGGCGATCTCGTCTGCGGTGCGAAATCCCACGCCCTCAATATCGTCCGCCAGCTGATAAGGATTTTTCTTGATCTTTTCATAAATGGCCTGTCCGTATCTCTGGTAAATCTTTACCGCCAGGCTGGTGGCAATCCCGTACTGCTGCAAAAACAGCATGGCCTGATGCAGTTCCCGCTTCTCCTCCATCTGGACTGCGATCTCCCGGGCCTTCTTCTCACTGATGCCCTTGACCTCCGCCAGCCGCTCAGGCTCCTCCTCAATAATGCGGAAGGTGTCGTCCTTGAACCGCCGCACAATGC
Source organism: Lachnospiraceae bacterium (assembly GCA_017464645.1). The sequence continues at coordinate 15,246 of JAFTZF010000015.1, forward strand.
GGGCCGCCAGCGCCAGGCCTACGCCCTTGATGGCTCCGCTTCCCAGGTATCGCTCCATAGCCAGGGCATCCTTGGGCGCCCGGCTTTCAAAACTCTCCACCTGGAACTGCTCGCCGTACATGGCATGCACCTTATATTCGCCGGTCAGTTCCAGATATTCGCCCTCACTGAGGGAAGAAAAGGTCCCCACGCAGGTAATCTCATCCTCGCCGCTCATAAGGACGAACACGGTATATCCATTTTCACTATGATAAATTATGTGTTCTATGTAACCTTCCAGCTTCATTCAAGTTCTCCTGCCCTGCTCTGCACACTTTCACACTAGGTTCCGGAAAAGCTCACCAAGTGTTCAATGCGTCAGCTACGGGCTTCCTTTCTACTCAACTTTGGCCGTGCGCACTTCGATTCCGCGCAAAAGGGCACGACGAATAAACCGCCATGCCCCTCATCTGTTTCTTTTTATTCAATATCCTTGTGTCCGGACATAAACTCCACGAACTTACCGGTACCGATCGCCACGCACTTCATGGAATCCTCTGCAGTCATGGTGTTGATGCCTGTCTTTTCCTCCAGCAGTTCCTCCAGACCACGCAGCAGTGCGCCGCCGCCTGTAAGCACAATACCCCGGTCTGCAATATCTGCAGCCAGCTCAGGGGGAGTCTTCTCCAGCACGCTGTGTACAGTCTCTACGATCTGTAATGTAGTTTCCCGCAAGGCTTCCTGGGTATCCTCAGAAGTCACAGTTACAGTCTTGGGCAGACCTGTTACCAGGTTCCGTCCTCTTACCTCAATAGTATCCACCTCTGAACGGGGATAGCAGCTGCCTACTTTGATTTTAATATCCTCTGCTGTCCGCTCACCGATCAGCAGATTGTGTTTCTTTCTCATATAGCGGACAATGGCCTCATCAAAATCATCGCCTGCAATCTTTACAGAACTGCTCACAACAGTACCGCCCAGAGAAATAACAGCCACGTCTGTGGTGCCGCCGCCGATATCTACGATCATGTTTCCACAGGGTTTGGAAATATCGATACCTGCACCGATCGCTGCTGCAATGGGCTCCTCGATGATCATAACCGGATCTCTGGCTCCTGCCTGGTAAGCTGCATCTTCAACTGCCTTCTTCTCTACTTCAGTAACACCACTGGGTACACAGACAGCTACTCTGGGTTTACGCATGTGGCGTTTCCCCAAAGCCTTGTCGATGAAGTAACGAAGCATCTTCTCCGTTACGGTATAGTCAGAAATAACACCCTGGCGCAGCGGACGCACTGCCACAATGTTGCCGGGAGTTCTTCCCAGCATCAGACGTGCCTCTTCTCCGATAGCCCGGATCTTGTTGGTGTCACGGTCAAAAGCCACCACTGACGGCTCTTTTAACACAACACCTTTTCCTCTTATATAAACCAGAACGCTGGCTGTTCCCAGGTCAATTCCAATATCAACCGAGTTCGTTAACAAAGTTAAAACCCCTTTCCTCTATCATCTATATGAATTTCCATTTTTTTGGCAATTATACGAGTACACCTTATTATAAACAATTCTTTTGGTTTTGGAAAGAGTTTTTATAAAAAGATTTCTTAAAATTCTCGAAATATTTTCTGGCACCAAATCCGGTTTATTCCAGACAAAAAGAGCCTTTGCAGGAATTTTTCCGCAAAAGCTCCTTGGTGCTTTTTATGAATTCTTAAAAATCCGGTCTCCGACTTTGCCTAAAGCCGCCAGCAAAATCAGTCCCAGCACTCCGCATCCAATGACTTCTCCGATACCTATAGTCAACATCAAAAACGGTATCGGCAGCTGCAGCCCGTATCCGTAATACAGTACAAAGGGTACGATCAGCACATTTGCCAAAATGGGCGGCAGCGGCGCCAGATACTTGCTCTTTTTCCGCAGCAGGTACGTTCCCACCGCTCCAAGCAATGTGGCAATACTTCCGCCGATCACATCCAGAACAATTCCTCCGCCAAGCATGTTTGCGATCAGGCATCCGATGAACAGCCCTGGAATGGCAGCCGGTGTAAAGAAGGGCAAAATGGTCAATGCCTCCGCCACCCGCACCTGGATCTCACCATAGCTGATGGGAGCAAATACCACGCAAAGCGCCACATAAATGGCCGCGATCATGGCTGCCTGGGTCATTAAGATAACTTTTTTGTTTCTCATATTCAGTTTTCTCCTTTAGTTTTGTTTTAGGTCAGGAAGGTCTCGAACTGACCGTCTATTTTGCAAAAAGCAAATTATTTTGCTTCCTCACTCTTCTCCTCGTGATATGCCTTCTCGGTATTTACACTCCAGATATTGGTCTTGTCGCTTCTTCCGCTGAGAATATTATCTACAGCTTCAAAGGAAGTTACCATGGAGTGGTCCATATTGTTGTAGCGGTGCTGACCGTTGCGGCCCACACAGTACAGGTTGTCAAAACCGTTCAGGTAATCAACCAGCTTATCGATCTTGGCATAGGTATCAAAATATGCAGGATATGCTTTTTTCACCTTTTCCCGGTGGGAATCCAGAACTTCTTTGGCATCGGAGATCACGCCCATCTTGATGAGTTCCTGAATACCCATCTGTACCCACTCTTCTTCGCTCATGTTCCAGTACCTGTCGCCCTCGTCACAGAAGTACTCCAGACCGATCCATACGGTGTTCTGGGGATCCTTTACCAGATAGGGAGACCAGTTGTTGAAAATCTGGATGCGGCCCAGCTTCACACCGGTGTCCTGCACATAGATCCAGCAGTCGGGAACAATGTTGTTCAGAGTCTTTAACTCGGTCTCGTTTTTCAGATTCAGTTTATTTACCAGCAGACCCACGGTCACGAAATCACGGTAGGGAAGTCCTGCTGCAATAGCAGCCACATCTGCGGGCACCTGCGGCATACCTGCCACCAGATCCTTCAGCGGCATGGAGGAGAAGATAATATCTCCCTCTACCGTATGCTTCCAGCCATCCATCTCATACTCTACTGCAGTGATCTTATTTCCGTCTGTCTGGACACCCGTAACCTTGCAGCCCTTGCGGATCTCTCCGCCCATCTTCTCCACCTCTGCCGCAGCTGTCTCCCACAGCTGGCCGGGGCCATACTTGGGATAGTTGAACTCTTCGATCAGGGAAGTCTGCACCTTGCTCTTGTCCTGCTGCTTGTGGGGAACCAGCTTGGACAGGTTGTCCTTCAAAATACCCATAATGGACAGACCCTTGGTACGCTGAGCGCCCCAATCCGCAGAAATCTGACTGGGATGGCGGCCCCACAGCTTCTCAGTATATCCCTCAAAGAACATGGAGTACAGCTTCTTACCGAAGCAGTTGATGTAAAAATTCTCCAGAGAATCCTCCGGCTTCTTTGCCACAGCTGACTTCAGATAACTGAAGCCTGCCACCATGGTCTGGGAAAAGCCCATGTTGCGGAAGGTCCGGGCATTCATCTTCACCGGATAATCAAAGAATTTCTTGTTATAGTAAATACGGGATACACGGTTTCTGGTTAACATAACTCTGTCCGCCTCATCCGGATCCGGTCCGCCCTCTGCCAGAGGCACGGTTCTGCCCAGAATCTTATCATCCATGGAAGGCTGTCCCTGCATGGGCATGATCTCATCCCACCAGTCGGTCACACGATCTACCTTGGAGAAGAATCTGTGTCCGCCGATATCCATGCGGTTTCCATTATATTGAACAGTCCGGGAAATACCACCGATTTCCTGACTTTCCTCTAAGATCAGTACTTCATATTGGTCTGAACGCTTCAAAAGCTCATAGGCCGCTGTAACACCGGCGGGTCCTGCGCCGATAATCACTACTTTTTTCATGAAAAACCTCGCTGTTTTTTCTTTTTATTGTACACCCAAATAATCGGATAGTCAACGAAAGTATTTGCTTGTACTTTCCTGCGGTGGGTGTTATAATTATTACAGAATTATTACAAGCTTTATGAGCATGTTCCAATATATCGTACCGAAGAGAGGTTGCCATGTATTATTTTATTGTAAATCCCAGTTCCCGCTCCGGGAAAGGTTTAAAAGTCTGGCAGCAGGTAGAGGCCGAGTTGGAGGCCGCCGCTACAGAATATCGCGTATTTTTCACAGCCCACACCCATCATGCCACAGAGCTGGCCCGGGAGATCAGTTCCCAAAAAGGCCACCATACCATCGTGGCTCTGGGCGGTGACGGCACTGTCAATGAAGTGGTCAACGGTATTCAGGATTTTGACAGGGTTACCTTTGCCTACATCCCCACCGGATCCAGCAATGACTTTGCCCGCAGCTTAGGGCTTCCTGCAACTCCGGCAGAGGCTGTAGCCAATATTCTGCAGCCCACCTATTATGCCAAGCTGGATCTGGGACAGTTGACCTGCCCGGACCGGACACTTTTATTTGCAGTCAGCTGCGGCATGGGCTTTGATGCAGCTGTGTGCCACGATGCCATGGGTTCCAAATTTAAAAAAGTGCTGAATAAGCTGCATCTTGGCAAGCTGACCTATGTAGCCATTGCTCTGCATCAGCTTCTCACACTGCCCGCCCACCCCATTACGGTGACCATTGATCAGAAAAAGAAAATCTCTCTGCCCAGGGCCTTTTTTGTGGCTGCCATGAACTGTCCCTATGAAGGCGGCGGCCTGAAGATGTGCCCCAAAGCCAGTCCTTCTGACGGGCATCTGGACATCTGTGCTGTGCGACACCTGAACAAGTTTCTTCTGGCAATGATCCTGCCTACCGCCTACTTCGGTAAACATGTCCTGTTCCGCCGCTGGGTGCACATTGATAAAGGCACCTCTATCCGGATGGAAACTCCCCGCCCGCTGCCCATTCATGCAGACGGTGAGCCCTGCGGTCTCCAGACCAGCATGACCATCCGCTGCCTGCCGGGGAAACTGAAGATCATTACCGGAAAACAAAAAATGTAAGTTGTTGGTATGTTTTCTAAATATTTTCTTAAAATATTAGAAAGCACATTGTGCTTTAAAAATTCCTGTGCTATACTCCGTGTAGTCCAAAAAATAGAAGGTAGTTGAGTCCATGAAACAATTTTTTCGGACACACCGGCACATGTGGGTGGCTCTTTACGCACTGATCTACCTGCCCTGGTTTTTCTGGCTGGAAAGCCGGGCCAACGAGCCCTATCACATTATCTATACACCCATTGATGATAAGATTCCTTTTATAGAATATTTCATTGTTCCTTATTTTCTCTGGTTTGTGTATATTGCCGCTGTGTTCCTTTATCTTTTCTTCAAAAGCAAAAAAGAATTTTACAAATATACCATATTCCTGTTCACGGGAATGACGCTCTTCCTCATCATATCTACCATTTGGCCAAACGGACATCTGCTGCGGCCCACAGAGTTTGAGCGAGACAATATTTTTATCCACCTGGTACGGTTCCTCTATCAGGCTGATACCTCCACCAATATTTTCCCCAGCATCCATGTGTTTAACTCCGTGGGCGCTCATATGGCAGTATTGAACAACCAAGAGCTACGGGAAAATCCCTGGATTCGTCATGGTTCCTTTATTTTGATGGTTTCCATCATTCTGTCCACCGTGTTTTTGAGACAGCACTCCATACTGGATTCCATCGCCGGCATATTGCTGGGCCTTGTTATGGACCAGCTGGTGTATCACGTGGACTACGAAGCCCTCCGGATGCGCAGCCGCGCCCGGCAGAAGCGTTCCAAGAAAAAGATTGCGTTTTAGAACATTTGCTTAAAGTATTAAGGGGCAGGGAGTTCCGTAATTGATATGCTCCCCGTAGAGTAGACACTCGAAATAACAAAAATTTCTAGACTACACTATGGGGAGTATTTTTATGGGACGAAGCAGATTTGCACCTGAAGAGAGAATTGCAGCCGTAGAAGACTATCTGACAGGAAAAATTGGAAGGACAGCAGTTACACAAAAGCTAGGAATCGTGGATATCACATTTCAGACATGGGTACGGATTCCTTACTCTCCCCAATAATCAATCGTTTCCTGCGGTGTTGTATTAACTCCAAACATCCTTTTTACCAATGGACCTTTCTGCTCATTATCCACAAGACCTCGAATCGCACCGGTAATACTTCCAACTATTTCTTTCGCCTTCTTGCTTCCATATTGCAATAATATGGCTCTATTGACAGCACGGAGCTTATCCGCTGCATCAGGAGTATATTTTACTTTCTTCAATCCAACACCCCAAATTCCCTTTCAAGGTCGTCAGCATCTATCCAACCTTCTCTATCTGCACGTTCCTCTGCCCTCTTTAAATCCATCATAAGCATAGCTATTGCCTGCTCTCTAAGAGCTTCCTTGCTATTCTGTGTAACAAAAAAAGATAACCCTTCTACGTTGATAGATTGCCGGATAAAGGTATTAAATGCATCTGTCAATGTCATTCCTGTTCTACCATAGTAATCGTCTCCTTTTCCTACATTGTATCAAAGAATTTTTCTCTTGACGAATGTGCAATTTATAAAAGCAAAAAAATCCAAGAAAAAAAGAGAGAAGCGTTAACTTCTCTCAATTCTCTTGCCGCGCAATACTCGTCCTCTTAATTAAATCCCACAAACCGATTAGCCAGCTTGTAAGCCATCTCGGAAATCTTGCGTCCTGTGCGGCCGGGCAGATTCATGCTGCGGCCCAAAACGCCCCACTTCAGCTGATAGTACACTCTGGGATCTCTTTTTTTCAGATATTTCCAGAGCTCGTACTTCTTCTTGAGGTTCTCCTCTGTGCCGGAACGAATGGCAAGGATGGAAGAAACCACCATGATAATTTCCAAATAATTCTTCATATAATGGCGCAGCTTCCGGCTGGGAATGGCTTTCACATCGGAAAGCTTGTAATCGTCAATCATGATATAGTTTACCTTTAGCTGCTGGTCGATGCGGCTGATCATAATCCGCTCATTGACAGACTGATCCGCCCGTCCGATGTAGTACCGGTAAAAGTTCACATCCATGTAATACAAGTGCTTCACATAGGGCAGCGGATGGTACACAAAAATGTTATCCACATAGAAGGTGTGCCTGGGTAACTGCAGCTTGCATTCCCGCAGAAGCCTGGTCCGGTAAATCACGGAATGCATCAAAACATACTGGCCCTTCATCAAAAACCGCACATCATCCCAGGTGAAGATCCGGTTCTGAGGAAAGGCACTTCTGTAACGCATGACTTTCTTGCGCTTCTGGCCTTCCTTTTCATACACGAAGTTGCTGATGAACATATCCACCATGGTCTGGCCGCCGGACAGCTCTGCCAGCTTCTTTAAAATCGCTTTATAGGCCGAGGGATTTACCCAGTCATCGCTGTCCACCACTTTGAAATACAGGCCGGTAGCATTGCGAAGACCTGCATTTACCGCTTCACCGTGGCCGCCGTTTTCCTGATGCACTGCTTTTACAATGCCGGGATATTTGGCTGCGTACTCATCTGCAATGACCGCTGTATCGTCTTTGGAGCCATCATCCACAATGATGATCTCCACCTCATCGCCGCCGGGAAGCAGTGATTCCACGCAGTTTCTCATGTAATCCTGTGAATTATAGCAGGGAATTGCAATCGATAATAATTTCATCTGGTCCTCCTTATCCCTTCTGACGGATGCCAACGGCTGCTTCTATGCCAGGCTCCGGGCAAGAGCCAGGGCGCGGGCTGCCATCGCATCAATATTATAATACTTATATTCAGCCAAACGACCCAGCAGGTGGAAATTCTTCATTTTGCCTGCCAAAGCCGTATATTTTTCGTAAAGTGCCTGATTCTCCGGATTCTGGATGGCATAATAGGGGATCTCTCCCTCTGCTCCCGTATAGGCAAATGGATACTCCTTCACAATGGTGGTATCCGGTGCCTGCTGGCCCGTCAGATATTTAAACTCGGTGATCCGGGTAAAGTCCTCGCTGACCGTATAATTCACTACGCTGTGGCCCTGATAATCCGGCTGGTCGTAATGCTCGAAATCAAAGCGCAGGGTCCGATAGGGCAGGCGTCCGTAGCAGCAGTCAAAGAGCTCATCCACGGGACCTGTATAGATCACAGTGCCTGCGAAGGGCTCGCCCCACAGCCTCACACTGCCGTCCTCTTTGGAAAACTCCAGCGCATCCGAAGCCTCCACGCCGGTCTTTACGGTAATACCCGGGTGATCCAAAATCTTTTCAAACATGGGGGTATAGCCCTCCAGAGGCATGCCCTGATATTTATCTCCGAAATACCGGTTATCATAGGAAATTACCACCGGCACGCGGCCTGTCACTGCCGGGTCAATATCCTCCGGCTTCTGGCCCCACTGCTTCATAGTATAGCGCAGGAAAATATTTTCATACACATAATCTGCAATGGCCTGGATCTCCGTATCCTCATGCTGGCGCAGCTTCAGAATGGGCACCCGGGCACCAAAGCCGTAGGCCTCCACCAGCTTCTGCTCCAGAACTGCTCCCTTTTCTTCTCCGTAGACCTGCTTTAAGGTGTTCAGGTTAAAGGGCACAGGAATCAGCCGGTCTCCCACCCGGGCCACCACCTCATGTCCAAAAGCATACCAGTCCGTAAACCGGGACAGCCACTCATAGACCTCCTCATCATTGGTATGGAAAATGTGGGGGCCGTACTTGTGGATAAGGATCCCGTAGTCATCCTTCTCATCATAGCAGTTGCCGCCAATATGATCCTTCTTCTCCAGGACCAGCACCTGTTTTCCCTGTTCTTCTGCCAGACATCTGGCTGCTACCGCACCGGCCACACCGGAGCCGATCACAACTACATCCATAATATTCTCCTTGTTTTTTCTCCTATAAATCTGTCTGTAACCTACAATGTATCCTTCAAATACTCCACATAGGCGCCAAACGCCGCCGGTATGGAATACGTCTGTTCCATCTCTGCTTTTTCCACAAATAACAAGCCCTCTTCAGGCGCTTCCTGAGGATTCATCTCCGGCTCCTCCAGGCGTACCAGATAGCCCAGCATGTGCCACTCCACATGGCTGAAAATATGCCTGGCCTCTGCCAGCCTGCGAATCCGCAAGGGTGACAGCCTCTGAGCCCTTACATAATCCAGCACCTGGTCTTCCGAAAGGTATCCCTCCACATTGGGCAGCTCGTAGAGCCCCGCCAAAAGGCCTTTTTCGGGCCGTTTTCGAAGAATGGCCTTGTTGTCCGACACCAGCACCAAAACCGTCCGCTTTTCCTGTTTACGGGCCTTGGGCGGCGTTTTTTTCGGAAGCTCCATCTGGATCCCCTGGGCTCTGGCCTGACATAAATGGGCCAGGGGACACTCCCCGCACTTAGGCGCTCCGTTTGGCACGCACACAATGGCCCCGATTTCAATGAGGGCCTGGTTAAAATCTCCGGCCCGTTGTTTGGGGATAATCTCTTCCACCTGCTCTTCGAAGCGTTTCTTTACCGACTGCTTCAGAATGTCCTCATAGCTGGCGGTAAGCCTTGAGAGTACCCGCAGCACATTTCCATCCACCGCGGCCCTCGGAATCCCAAAGGCAATGGAGGAAATGGCTCCTGCCGTATAGCTGCCGATGCCCGGCAGAGCCAGTATCTGTTCAAAATCCGCCGGCACCCGGCCGTCATACTCTGCCGTCAGTATCCGGGCTGCCTTTTGCATATTGCGCACCCGGTTGTAATAGCCCAGGCCCTCCCACAGCTTTAAGATCCGGTCCTCGGAAGCCTCTGCCAGATCTTTGATCTCCGGCAGTTCCTTTAAAAACCGTTCAAAAAAGGGCTTCACTGCTTCCACACGGGTCTGCTGCAGCATGATCTCCGATACCCAGACCCGATAAGGTGTGGGCTCCTCCCGCCAGGGGAGCACTCTGGCATGGGAATCATACCAGTTGAGCAGCGGCTCTACGATTTGTATCAGTTCCATTCTATTGAATCCTTTTCTATGGCATTATTTCTTTGAATATCAAAGGTTTATGTTCCTTTAGTTTACCACATATGCCGCAAAATTACCATAGCCTTGCGGATTTCTTAATTTATGAATTTCTAAAATTTAAGATTTTTACAGTTTTACCGGAATCTGCTGATCCAGAACCATGCTGTCCGGCTCCACCAGGCAGTCATAGGCCAGCACCTGCACACCTGCCCTGGCCGCCTCCCGCAGGGCTTCTCCAAAAGCCGCATGGGTCTTATCGTTGGGTTCCATATGGCGGATGCCCTTCATCTGGATCACAAACAAGATGACTGCCTCATAGCCCTCCTGCAGACTGGCCGCCAGTTCCCTGATATGTTTTACGCCCCGCTCTGTGGGCGCGTCGGGAAACCGGGCCACGCCCTCCTCTTCCAGGGTCACACCTTTGACCTCCACAAGGATCTTCCGTTCTCCCGCCTCCACATAAAAATCCACCCGGGAATTCCCGTAGCGGTACTCGGGACGGATCCGTACATCCCGGCCGGCACACTGCCTTTCCAGCCACTCCTGCACGGCTTTGTTGGGAGCCTGGGAATCCATGTTGATCAGAGTATTTCCCTTGACCACACCGATCAGATCCAGAGGCGTCTTTCGCTGCGGATTATTGTTTCTTTGCACATATAAAGCCGCGCCGGGAAGCAGCAGCTCCCGGCAACGGCCTGTATTCTTCACATGGCAGATCTCTCTTCCCCCTGCGGTCTCCACCCAGGCAATAAAGCGGTTGGGACGCTCCAGGAATACTGCCGGTTCCATATTTTCATAACGCAAATTGGCACCTCTTTATCTTCCATACTCCTTTGCCAGCTTCGCAAACGCAGGCATGGAATTTACAATGGTCTTTTCTGCCACACAATAAGCCACCCGCACATAGCCCGGGCATCCGAAGTCATCGCCGGGCACCAGCAGCAGGTCATATTTCTTAGCTTTTTCACAGAATGCATAGGCATCCGGCTCCATGGATTCCACAAACAGATAGAAGGCTCCCTGGGGCATAATGCAGGTATAACCCAGTTGTGTCAATCCCTGATACAGCAGGTCACGGTTCTTCTTGTAGGCATTGATATCTCCTGTGTCCTCCACGCAGCGGGCGATCACCTGCTGGAACAGGCTGGGGGCGCACACAAAGCCCAGCACCCGGGCTGCACCCGCAATAGCCGCCATAATCCGGGAGAAGTCCTGCATGCGGCTGGGTACTGCAATGTAGCCGATACGTTCGCCGGGCAGGGACAGGGACTTGCTGTAGGAATAGCAGACCAGTGTATTGTCATAATATTTTGTCACATAGGGCACGGCCAGTCCATCGTAAACGATCTCTCTGTAGGGCTCATCCGCAATCAGATAAATGGGAGAACCGTATTCCTCTGATTTCGCCCGCAGGATCTTAGCCAAACGGGTGATGGTCTCCTCAGAATACACCACGCCCGAGGGATTGTTGGGGGAATTCACAATGACTGCCTTGGTCTTGGGGCTCAGCAGCCGCTCAAAATCATCAAAGTCAATCTGGAAGCTGGGAATCTCCGGCTTTGCCACCAAAAGATTGGCTCCTACGCCTTCCACCCAGCAACGATATTCGGGGAAGAAGGGTGCGAAAGTAATGAAGTCATCCCCTTCATTTGCAATGGCCTTAATGCAGCAGTTCAGAGACGCCGCTGCGCCGCAGGTCATAAAAATATTTCCTGCTGCCATATCCTCACCAAACCGACGGTTGATGGACTCTGCAATGGTCTGGCGCACAGCCACATCACCGGAAGCTGCTGTATAGGCATGAATGTCCTCCTCCCGGGAATCCAGCAGCTCCAGAATGGCCTGCTTTACAGAAGGCGGCGCCGGAATGCTGGGGTTTCCCAGACTGAAGTCATACACATTGTCCGCTCCTATCTCTGCCTTTCTCTTCTGTCCAAAAGCAAATATCTCACGGATCACCGAGCTCTTGCTGCCCAGTTCATAACATTTTTCAGAAATCATTTCCGTTCCTCCTTCATTTTGGCAGGATTTTTATCCAATCACTTAAGGAATATTTTACACTTTTGCACTGTGGTGTGCAAGAGGAAATACAATTCATTCCTGCTCATCCTGAACCACTCTTCCCTTCAGCAGATCTGTCTTTTTATAGTAGAGCATCATAAGGGTGCTGCACAGGAGCCAGCCTGCAGGATAGGACAACGCAATGGGTATGACGGTATTGGAAATATAATTTGCCATCACAAACAGGTACAGCTGCCGGAAACCAACAAAGGATAAAAGCATGATAACCGTAGGGGTCTTTGTATTGCCGGACCCGCGCAGGGCTCCGGCATAAATCTGATTAAAACAGCAGAGCACATAAAACGGGGACAGCCATCGCAAAAACAGGGTTCCGTACTCAACAACTTTCGGCTCCCGGTTGAAAAACGAAACCAGCCAGGGCGCAAAAAGCATCACCGGAATGATCAGTACCACTACACAGGCAATGGACACACTCAACGCCATGCGAACACCCTGCTTTGCCCGCTTTTCATTGCGGATACCCAGGTTCTGTCCCACGAAGGTAGTGGAAGCCAGGGCGAGGGACTGCATAGGCAGCAGAACCACCTGATCGATCTTTGAATAAGCCGTCCAGCCTCCCATGGCAAATTTATCAAAATAGTTGATGTAGGACTGCACAAAGATATTAGAAAAGGATGTGACTGCCATCTGCAGGGCTGTAGGAAAGCCCAGTGTCACTATTTTTACAGCCATGTCCTTTTGCAGGCGCAAATGTGTGATCTGCAGTCTGACGCAGTTTTTCGCACGCATCAGCGTAATGATGATCAGAACAGCGGAAAGCCCCTGGGCTAAAATGGTGGCCAGTGCAACACCGGCTACTCCCATATCCAGCTCCAGTACAAAAAACAGATCCAGCACCGTATTGGTCACTGCCGAAACCACAAGGAAGTAGAAGGGCCGCCTGGAATCTCCTACGGACCGCAGAATGCCGGCACCCATATTGTAAATCATCAGTCCCAGGATGCCTGAAAAATAAATGGTAAGATAACTGGTGGCCTCCGGCAATACATCATCCGGGGTATTCATCAGATCCAGCATAAAGGGAACCATCCCTATCCCAAGTGCTGTAAAAAGAACACCCAGCACCAACGTCATAACAATAGCAGTATGCACGGTGTCGTGAACTTTATCATAGCGCTTTGCCCCATAATACTGTGAGATCACCACTCCCGCACCACTGGAAAATCCCACAAAAGTTCCAATCAGAAGATTCATGATAGGTCCCACCGTACCTACCGCAGAAAACGCCTCGTCACTTACATAGTTTCCCACCACCCAGGTGTCCACCATGTTATAGAGCTGCTGAAATATGTTTCCAATAAACAGCGGAATTGCAAATACGATCAGATGCCTGAAAATATTTCCCTCTGTCATATCTACATCCTGTCGCTTCCCCTTAAAAAGAGCTTTGCCTGCAGCTATCATTCTTCCGTCACTTCCCTTACATGTATTTTCAATACTCCCTGTCTCCCGACAAATCGGAGCTTTTCTGCGATAACAAAAAGCGAGCTATGGAACGGGTTGCTCTTTCACTCGCTTTTTGTCAATTACCATTTCAGTTGTAAAGCATTACTTGCTCTGTTTTTTACGATAGGACTCTGCTTCCCAGTGGATGATGAACTGGGTCAGATCCTCAGTCATTGCCAGCGGGCCGCCAAAGCTCTCTGCGTAAACAGCTACCTTCATGGCATCCTTCAACAGCAGCTCGGGTTTGTCAAGCTCTGCCTCAGTGTCACCCATAACAAAGGCGCCAACGCCTGCTACCAGCACTACCTTGGGAACCAGACCGGTTCTTTCGGTAAAGGCTGCCAGCTCTGTTTTTGCATCCTTTGCATTTTCCAGGAACAGCGGGTAGGGTCCGCAGTAAACAATGTGGTCCGGAGTGAAGGGACGAAGCAGGGGCGCTGCAGCTTCCTTGCTGGCGGTCAGCTTCTTGCCTTCTTTTACATTTACGAAACGTACAACTTTGCCGGTCTCCTCTGCCAGAACCTTTGCAGCTTCTGCTGCAGCCTCTGCGCAGTGGGGGCAGCCTTCGGACAGATCCGGCTGTCTCTCAACAACTGCTTCCAGCTTGCTCCATACGTCGTTAAAAATTCCATCAATCTCTTCTACCGAATTTCCAGCCAGGAAGATTCCGTGGTTCTGCAGCAGTACTACCTGTACTTCTTTTCCGTTCTTTTCTTTGTACTCCTGCATTGCATCCCAGCACAGACGGCCCAGAATGTATCCGGGGCGGCAGATGGGGATCCACAGCATATCCTCGCCTAAAATTTTCTTTGCCAGCTCTACATCGCCTTTGCCGCAGGTCAGACCATTTACCATAGCCGGATGTACATGCAGTACATATTTCTGCGGGAACAAGTTATGTAACAGTGCCTCTACGCTGGGGCGCTTGCTCAGGTCTTCGTCACAGCGGGCTGCCATAACGTCTGCCAGGAAAGCAGCTTCCCGTGCTGCATCCTCTGCAGGATATTCCTTGGTCATCAGCGCGTCCAGTGCCTTTCTGTCCAGAGCCACAACACCTGCTTCTGTCAGGGTTGCCAGCTGAGTACCGGAGCACTTTACATACAGAGTAGTATCATCCTTTACAGATGTGTTTCCGCCGCCAGCCAATACGTAAGCCGGATTGGAGCCGTAGCGGTTTGACATCTGAAGTAATTCTGTTAAGTTCATAATAGTTCCTCCCCTGAATCTTATACTCTCTTGCTTAAAACTTCTGCCTCGTATTTGCGAACTTCAGGCAGCCATTCCAGTTTCACCGGAACATTGTTCTTCTCGCAGAAGTAATCCCAAACGTCACAGAAGGGATACTCTTTAAGAACTTCCTGCCAAGCCAGTACATCGGTGTAATCCTCTTCGTCCTGAGCCTTGGTCAGCTTCGCATCATCACGCAGCATTGCGATCAGCAGAGCCTTCTGCATGTTGCGCATACCGATCACCCATGCAGCTACACGGTTGATGGTAGCATCGAAATAATCCAGACCGATCAGAACGCGTTTGTCTGCATTATGTACAACGATCTCTTTTGCGATTTCCTGCAGTTCATCATTCAAAACGATTACATGGTCGCTATCCCAGCGTACCGGACGGGATACATGCAGAGCAATGTTCTCATAGAAGGGAAGCATTGCAGACAGCTTATCGGAAATCATCTCAGTGGGATGATAATGTCCTGCATCCAACAGGCAGAGCAGATCGTTCTTTGCTGCATAGTTCATGTAGAACTCGTGAGAACCTACAGTACAGGACTCTACACCAATACCGAATACCTTGGACTCTACTGCTACCAGAACCTTGCTCTTGTCATAGTCCATGCTGATGATCTCATCCAGGGACTCTTTCAGTCTCTGACGAGCTACCAGACGGTTTGCGGGGATATCCTTAAATCCATCGGGAATCCAGATATTCATCATACAGGGAGTTCCCAGCTCTTCTGCAAAATACTGGCTGATACGGATACAGGCCTTGCAGTGATCGATCCAGAACTTGCGGATCTCCGGAACCGGACTGGATAAAGTAAAGCGCTCTGCCTTCTCATGAGAGAACATGGTGGGGTTAAAGTCCAGACCCAGGCCTCTTTCTTTTGCAAACTCTACCCATTTTGCAAAATGCTTGGGCTCTAATTTGTCACGGTCTACCCACTCCCCTTCTTCAAAAATAGCGTAGGAAGCGTGAATGTTCAGACGATGCTTGCCGGGAATCAGGCTCAGGGCCTTGTCAATATCAGCCAGCAGCTCTTCCGGAGTTCTTGCCTTTCCGGGATAGTTTCCGGTTGTCTGAATACCGCCGGACAGAGCATCTACTCCGTCAAAGCCCATTACGTCGTCACCCTGCCAGCAGTGCATGGAAACAGGGATAGACTGCAGTCTCTCTAAAGCTGCATCGGTATCAATACCGATCTTTGCATACATTTCTTTTGCAGATAAATATCTTTCTGTTACGTTCATAGCGTTCTCCTTTTCTTTATTTTCTGAGCTTATTTGCTCTGAGGTTCATAACATTTCATAGGGAAGGAATCAAAGATGCACTTCCGTGCTGCTTCCAGGTTTTCAAACTCGCCCTGGTACAGCATCTGCACAAGCAGATTGCCAAAAGCAGTTGCCTCGCCCGGGCCTGCATAAACAGTCTTGCCGGTTGCATTGGCTGTCAGCTGGTTCAGATACTCCGCATTGGAGCCGCCGCCTACAATATACAGGCCTGCGTACTTCTCACCTGTCAGCGCCTCGATCTGCTCTGCGGTCCGTCCGTAGCACTCTGCCAGGCTCTGGTAGATCACACATGCCAGCTCGCCCGGTGTCTGAGGAACGGTCTGTCCGCTCTCCTTACATGCAGCCTGAATCTCCTCCAGCATGCAGTCGGGAGATAAGAATCTGGCCGCATCCACATCTACGCGGCTTGCAAAATCCTTGCACTCCTCAGCCATCTCACACAGCTCTGCGAAAGAATGCTTCTTGCCCAGATCTCTGCGCAGGGACTGGATCATCCAAAGTCCCATGATATTTTTCAGATAACGGAAGCGGTACTCGTAGCCGCCCTCATTGGTCAGGTTTGCCGCCATGCTCTCGGGACTGCAGTCTGCTTGCCGCAGCTCGGTTCCCATAAGAGACCAGGTACCGGAACTTATGTATAAGAATTTGTCCTGCAGGGCAGGTACTGCCAACACTGCAGATCCCGTGTCATGAGTTGCCGGCAGAACCACCTGACAATCATATCCCACTTCTGCCTGGATCTCTGGAAGCAGATTGCCCAGCAGAGTTCCCGGAAGTGCGATCTTCGGGAAGATCTTTGCAGGATATCCCAGCATCTCAAGCAGTTCGAAATCCCATTCCTTGGTCACCGGGCTCACCAGCTGTGTAGTAGTGGCATTGGTGTACTCACAGCACTTCTCGCCGGTCAGCAGGAAGTGGAAGTAGTCCGGAATCATCAAAAAGGTTTCGGCCTGCTCCAGGTACTCCGGAGTCTGCTGCTTCACTGCCATCAACTGATAAACCGTATTAAAAATCTGTTTCTGGATACCGGTCCGCGCGTAGAGCTGATCCAGAGGCAGAATCTCATAAACCTTGTCATCCATACCGGTGGTGCGCTTGTCACGATACCCCACCGTATTTCCTAACACCCGATCGTCCTTATCCAGCAGGGCAAAATCCACTGCCCAGGTATCAATACCCATGGTAGTCGGCACTTTTCCGATCTCTTTACAGCGCTTCATACCAGCCAGAATGGATGCAAACAGCTCCTTTGTATTCCAACACAGATAACCATCCTTATTTTCCATTCCATTTTCAAAGCGGTACACTTCTTCCTGTACCAGCTTTCCATTTTCTTTCCAGCCCAGGATATGACGGCCGCTGGATGCGCCGATATCCACCGCTAAATGGTATACTCCCATATGGTTCCTCCTCTCAAATTTTCTTGAAATAGTTTTTGCACGCAATCATACATCATCATTGTAACAGACAAGACCGCAAAATACAAGGACGGTATTTTTCAAAAACACCGTCCTTATTTTCCAATTCTATAGATTTTTTCCTCTGGCCCGGTACTCCTTGGGCGTCAGCTGATACCGCTGCTGAAATACCCGGTAAAAATAGCTGGTATTATCATAGCCCACAGCCGCGATGATATCCGCCACAGGCAGCTCGGTGGTGGTCAGCAAAAAAGCAGCCTGGCTCAATCGCTTGGTCTGAAGCAGTTCTTTAAAGGTGTGACCCGTGTGCTTGCGGATAAATTTACTCATCTGAGAAGGGCTCTGATGAACCTGGGCACACAGCTCCTCCAGGGTTGCTGTTCGATAATTGCTTTCAATATAAGCCAGGATCTGAGCCACCCGGGACTGATCAAACTGGTTCTGATTGTCATAGCGAATCTTATCACTCATATTCACCAGATGCAGGAACAAAAGTCCCATGGTGATCTGATTGATATTCCTGCGGTACTCCTCCCCATGCACCAGGGACCAGATCATATTTTCCAGCAGATGCTGCACCGGAAGCACGTCTCCGGCCTGAATATACAAATACAAAGATCGGTCGCTCTTTCCGATCAAAATATCGATCAGAAAATCCCGCAGCAGGCTTTCATCTTCCATCATGCAAAAGGCCATATCAAAGAACTCCGGCTGCACCATAAAGTTGATAGCAATATCCCCTTCGCCCGCCGGCAGGATCTCATGAACCGCATTCTGATTCAGCATGAGCAAGTCCCCCTGGCGCAGCTCCACTCGCTCGCCTCCATCCAGAATATGGATAGTACTGCCCTGGCACATATACACCATCTCCACATAATTGTGGCGATGCTTGGGGAAATACACAAATCTGGTGTGATGGCGCACATCGATCAGCTTTCCGCGCTGAAGCAGCTTTTTACTGTCCACCACGAACTCCTGGCTGCTGGTATAGATCTGCTGCTGCACCCGGTCATTTCCCGCCAGAATGGCCTGCTCCTCTTCCGAGATCCGGCTCAATATCTCAATTAGCTTCTGATCCATCCCGGCCCCCGATTACTTCTGCATTCTCATATTCGTCAACCAATACTGCCACCACCAAAAAGCGATGGGTAGGATCTTTGGAGATACAAGTGGACATAGTCAGTATCTGATCCCCGAAGGACACATCCAGTTCCTCGTTTATCAAGCCGGAAGATTCCCTCACATCTTCTATGAAAGAAGTAAAACAGTCTTCCTCCTCAAAATCATAATACGCCGGCAAATAAGCATCCGAAAATTTCACAGCTGCAAAAATCTGATACAACAGGGTCTTCTCCGGCAGATAGATGTAAACATAGGGATATCCCTGAAAATTCTCTTCCTTCTCATAATTATGAAGGCTTCCGAACATGGTCCCGTTTTTCATGTTATGTCCATACAAAATGGTCTGAGGATCTGAAAAATCCCTGGCATGAATAGATTCCGAATAAATACTCCCCGGCAATCCCGATGCTCTCTTCACCGTACGATTCAGGTAGTAAGAATCATCTGTGGGATGCTGCAAAACAGGATAATCCACCTTTGTGCCGGGAATCTGGATCCAGGCATAAATATCCTCGTTGGTTTCATGCAAGGAATCAAAATCAATGGTATTTTCTTTATAAAACTCAATATATGGGGAAACCTCCGGAATCTCCTCTGCCACCGGTTCTTCCTGCTCCTTCTTTGCTGCCTCTTCCTCTGCACGCAGGCTCTCGTACAGTGCCTCTGCATCCTTTTGGCGTTTGTGGCTGATACCCATAAAAACAAGCACACCGCACAGCAAAATACCGCAAACTACGATTCCCGCTATATAAATCTGCTTTTTCTTATCCTTCCATTGTTTCAGGTCCATATTTTCCAAGCCTCCTCTCAAACAACTACTCTCATTATACCCTGTGTTGCATATTCTTTTCAACACTTTCCTAAAAATAGCTGTTCGGAGATTGGAACTAAAAAAGCTGTACATGATCTCTCATGTACAGCCTTCCGTTTTTTGTGAATAACCGCTATTATACCAGCTCTAACAGAACTTCCATAGCAGCGTCACCCTTACGCAGACCGATCTTTACGATTCTGGTGTAACCACCATTGCGGCTTACATACTTGGGTGCGATCTCGTCGAACAGCTTTTCAACCATATCAACTTCTTTGGTTTTCTTCTTGCCTTCTACTGCAACCTGAACCGGATACAGAACTTTCATCATCTGACGTCTTGCGTGCAGACGGCTGGACAGATCCTTTTTGATAGTCTTTTCTACTTCATCGTATACGGTTACTTTCTTTCCGTCTACAACTTCTTTTACTCTCTTGCCCTTTGCATCCTTACGTGCAACCTTTGCAGTTACAGTAACGGTCTCGTAGTTGTCCTTTTCCTTTACAGCCAGTGCAATTAAGCCTTCTGCGATCTTACGAACTTCTTTTGCCTTTGCTTCAGTGGTAACGATCTTACCATGCTGCAGCAGAGCGGTTACCTGGTTTCTCAGCAGAGCCTTTCTCTGGCTGGCAGTTCTGCTTAACTTTCTATACTTTGCCATTTTTCATTTCCTCCATTTGTGGAACCACATTACCACGCTTCTTCGGTCTTACTGATAATGGGCTGCTCCGACCAAAGGCCGGGGCCTCCAAAATTTAATTGGGTACTCAAACTCACTCTTCGCTGGGGTTCAGCTGAAGACCAAGCTCTTTTAATTTTGCAAGTACTTCCTCCAGAGACTTGCGGCCCAGGTTACGGACCTTCATCATATCTTCGGGAGTACGATTACACAACTCTTCTACGGTGTTGATACCGGCTCTCTTCAAACAGTTGTAGGAACGAACAGAAAGCTCCAGTTCGTCGATGTTCATCTCCAGAACCTTGCCCTTCTCGTCATCTACATTGTCAACGATGAATTCCATCGTCTTGGTGTTCTCAGACAGGTCGATAAACAGGCTCAGATGCTCACTCAGCACCTTTGCTGCCAGGCTGATCGCTTCATCCGGCATCAGAGTACCATTGGTGTAAACATCCAGTGTCAACTTATCAAAGTCAGTGATCTGACCTACACGGGTATCCTGTACAGTTAAGTTTACACGCTCAACAGGAGTGTAGATAGAATCGATAGCAATCACGCCAACCGGGAAATCATCACTCTTGTTCTTATCTGCGCTCACATAACCTCTACCCTTGGTAATGGTCAGTTCCATATAAAGCTTGCTGTCAGCACCGCCGTTCAGGTGTGCGATCACCAGCTCGGGATTCATGATCTCGATGTCCGGATCTGCCTGAATATCAGCTGCAGTCACTACGCCTTCACCCTCAAACTCAATGTAAGCTACTTTTGCTTCGTTGGTTTCGCTGTTGTTTCTGATTGCCAGCTCTTTGATGTTCATGATAATCTCAGTCACATCTTCTTTTACGCCGGGAATAGAACTAAACTCGTGAAGAACGCCTTCAATTTTTACCTGGCTTACTGCTGCACCGGGCAGAGAAGAAAGCATGATTCTTCTCAAAGAGTTTCCAAGCGTTGTACCGTATCCTCTTTCCAGAGGTTCTACCACAAATCTTCCATATTTTTTATCATTTGAAATTTCTGCGGTTTCGATTTTCGGTTTATTAAAATCGAACATTATAAAGCCCCCTTTTTTTACTTTTTGGGTGTTTCTTCAGGCTACCATGTTCTACTTAGAGTACAACTCGACGATCAGCATCTCGTTTACGGGAACATCGATCATCTCTCTGGTAGGAAGCTCTTTCACAGTTCCCTTCAGGGCCTCTAAATCAGACTCCAGCCATTCCGGAACCAGTCTTCCACCGGTTACTTCTACGATGTCTTTGTATCTCTGAGAACCTTTGCATTTCTCTTTGATCTCGATTACATCTCCAGCTTTTACCAGATAAGAAGGAATGTTTACCTGCTTGCCGTTTACCAGCACATGCTTGTGGTCAACGATCTGTCTGGCTTCTTTTCTGGTTCTGGCCATAGCAAGACGGAATACTACGTTGTCCAGTCTGGACTCCAGCATAACCATCAGGTTCTCACCAGTCATGCCTTTCATTCTATCAGCCTTCTCGTAGTAGTTACGGAAAGGTTTCTCCAGAACGCCGTAGATGAATTTTGCTTTCTGTTTTTCTCTGAGCTGTAAACCATACTCAGACATTTTCTTGTTTGCTCTCTTTAATTCTCTATTAGACTTTTTGTCAATTCCCAGTACAGTGGGCTCCAGACCCAGGGAACGACATCTTTTCAGAACAGGAACTCTATTAACTGCCATTTGAATTGTACCTCCTAATTAGACTCTTCTACGTTTGGGCGGGCGACATCCGTTGTGAGGAACGGGAGTCACGTCGCGGATACTGGTTACTTCCAAACCACATGCCTGCAGAGCACGAATAGCTGCTTCACGGCCTGAACCAGGACCCTTTACAAATACGTCTACAGTCTTAAGTCCATGTACTAATGCAGCCTTGGTAGCGGTCTCTGCTGCCATCTGTGCTGCATACGGAGTAGATTTCCTTGAACCTCTAAATCCCAGACCACCGGCACTTGCCCAAGATAATGCGTTACCTTCAGTATCAGTCAGGGTAACGATCGTGTTATTAAAAGAAGACTGGATATGTGCCTGTCCGCGTTCAACGTTTTTCTTAACGCGCTTTTTTGTCACTTTCTTTGTAACTTTAGCCATTTTTAAACTAACCTACTTTCTCTTTCTTTTCTTCGTTATCATCCTATAACATTTGATTAAGGAAGTCTGCACGAACTTCATGCTGCGGCTTTCGCCTTGCATTCACTCAGTGCTTACTTTTTCTTATTTGCTACTGTTCTCTTCGGTCCCTTACGGGTTCTTGCGTTGTTCTTGGTATTCTGACCACGAACCTGCAGACCTTTACGATGACGGATACCTCTGTAGCATCCAATTTCCTGAAGTCTCTTGATGTTCATAGCAACTTCACGTCTCAGGTCACCCTCTACCATGTAGTGCTCATCAATCACTTCACTGATTCTTTTTACTTCTTCGTCAGTTAAATCACGAACACGAGTATCCGGATTTACCTTTGCTGCTTCGAGAATCTTGCTTGCAGTTGTACGACCAATGCCGTAAACATAAGTTAAGCCGATCTCCACACGTTTTTCTCTCGGTAAGTCTACACCAGAAATACGAGCCATTTGATTATTCCTCCATTTTAAAAAAATAAATTGGTTGCGGACGTTTTTTACTAGGTGCCCGCCTGACACTTTCCTAAATGGGGTACAAAGCCTTCTTTAGAAGGGTACCCAGCCAGGTATCAACCTGACCTTTCAATTACTCTGCTATGCGCATTTCACCGTTTTAAGCAATATCACTGTGAATAATCTTGGGTTTATCTATATTTTGTATCATCGAACACTGAATCAGCTCACACCATGGTCACTAAGGCTCGACAAAACCTCGCCAAGTGTCCAGGTGTACTTTCGCACTAAGCTCGAAAGGACCTGGCTAAGTGCTCAATGCAGCCGCACAAGAATATCGAAATCCAAGAATTACACTACAAATAGGGGAATTAACCCTGTCTCTGTTTGTGCTTCGGATTTTCACAAATTACTCTGATACTACCTTTTCTCTTGATGATTTTGCATTTTTCGCAGATCGGTTTTACTGAAGAACGAACTTTCACAGTAAACCCTCCTTTCTCTCTAATACAAAACTTCGCATTACATGCGGATTATAGTATACCACCATTTTCCTTTCAATGCAAGCGGTTTTTCAAGGTTTTTTCTTGATTTTTCAGGGTTTTTTG
>JAFTZF010000016.1 GCA_017464645.1 Lachnospiraceae bacterium
GCCGTAGACCGTAGATTTGCCAGAAGAGACAGCGGCGAACAGACCGCAGACTTTATTGGCTGTGTAGCCTTTGGCAGAAACGCAGAGTTTATTGAGAAGTATTTCCGTCAGGGAATGCGTGTGACTGTCTGCGGACGGATTCAGACCGGCAGCTATACCAATCGGGATGGACAGAAGGTATATACCACAGATGTGGTTGTAGAGGAGCAGGAGTTTGCAGAGAGCAGAAATGCAGGCAGTGAAGGAAATGCAAGCTACAGCAACGGCGGATTCCGCCCGGCAGCAGCTATGCCTTCCGGCGCAGCAGACGGCTTCATGAACATTCCGGATGGAATTGATGAGGAATTACCATTTAACTAACAATCGGGAAGTTATAGAGAAGATTTTAAGGAGGTAAAAGGAAATGGCTTACACAAAATCCGATAAAGGCGATGCTCCTATGAAGAGAAGACCCATGGCCCGCAGAAGAAAAAAAGTTTGCGTATTCTGTGGCAAAGAGAATAACGAAATCGATTACAAGGACGTTAATAAATTAAAGAGATACGTATCTGAGAGAGGAAAGATCCTTCCCAGAAGAATCACAGGAAACTGTGCAAAGCATCAGAGAGCTCTGACCGTTGCTATCAAGAGAGCACGTCACATCGCTCTTATGCCCTACGTACAGGACTAATTTAGAGACATAAAAAGACGCAGCGATCCGCAAAAGATCATTCAGCTGTTTGGAAAATGTTAAGTTAAGGGGCAGATCTTCGGGTTTGCCCCTTAAAGTATTTTCGATAATAAATCCTTCGGTTAGTCAGGTGCTTATGAAAAAGAATTTTATATATTTGACAATAATTGCATTAATGCTGTTTGGATGCGGAAGAACAGATGTGGCAGGCGAGCCGATACAGGATCCGGTGTCCCAGGAAGTATTGGGATCCGAGCCGGAATCTGTGCCGGAGTCGGCAGCGGAGTCAGAAACGAAACCTGAGACAGTCTCTATTGTAATGGCAGGAGATATCCTGCTTCATACACCGGTGGAGGAGGCTGCTTTGCAGGCTGACGGGACCTATTCCTTTGATGCCATATTTGCCAATTTAAAAGAAGACATTCAGACGGCTGATCTGGCAATTGTAAATCAGGAGGTTATCTTAGGCGGTGAGGAGCTGGGCGTTTCCGGATATCCTGCATTTAATGCGCCCTATGCTGTTGGTGATGCTCTGGTGGATGCCGGTTTTGACGTGATATGTCACGGGACAAATCATGCGCTGGATAAAGGGCGCAGGGGTCTGAATAACTGCCTTGCGTTCTGGGAGGAAAATTATCCGGAGATTGCCGTGCTTGGAATCCATGACAGCCAGGAATCGCAGGATATGATTTATGTATATGAGCAGGGTGATATCCGCATTGCTGTGCTAAATTACACCTATGGGACCAACGGTATTCCGCTGCCGGAGGAGATGCCTTATGCAGTGGATATGCTGGAAGAGGAACAGGTCATAGAAGATATCAGAAGGGCAGAGGAAATCGCTGATTTTACCATAGTGTGTCCTCATTGGGGGACAGAATATCAGCTGGAACAGTCGGCAGCACAGGAAAAATGGACGGAAATTTTTGTGGAAAATGGTGCTGATCTGGTGCTGGGAACCCATCCCCATGTCATTCAGCCTGTGGAATGGGTGATAGATGAAGAAACAGGAAATGAGATGCTGGTATATTATTCGCTGGGCAATTTTGTGAATTGGACGTCCGGCTTAGGAGAGGGGATTGCCAATCGTATGGTGGGCGGCATGGCACAGGTCACGCTGAAAATTGAGGATGAAAAGGTCTCTATCGGGGCATATCATGTGGAGCCGGTAGTCTGTCATCTGGAGCAGGGTACGAATGGTGTCACTGTGTATAAGCTGTCTGAGTATACAGAGGAACTGGCTAAGAAGAATCAGATATGCCTGCAGGATGATGGGTTTTCGCTGGAATATTGCACGAATCTGTGTGAGCGGGTTTGGCCGGAACTGTATCAGGAATAGAAATTTATCCAAAAGTAACGGACTGAATATAAAGGGATCAAAAAAGGGAAATCGGCTGATTTCCCTTTTTTAATAATCTTATTTAATAAGTTTACAGCTGTGCCAGCTTTTGCAGTGCCTCATCTCTGATGATCAGAGCGCCCCGCTCCTCCAGATATGCTTCGCTGGCGGGCACATACTTTTCGTTGGTGCCGTACTCGGACAAGATATTGGAAACCTTGTTGAATTCCTCCGGTGTATGGGAAGATTTGCGGACAACCAGGCGGTAGCCGGAGTCCGATTCGTTTTTGTAAAGGGAGTTGCGTCCCTGATAAAAATTCTTTAAAATGTGAGCGGCTTGGATAATGGTGTCCAGGGACTCGAAAGCATAAACTCTGGTTAAATCCAGGTCCTCGGCCAGGACCACGGGGCTCTGCTTGGCGGTGGAATCTGCAGCGCTTTTCAGATGGCGGTCCAGGAGCTTACGGAACATATCCAGAATATTGTCAGCTCCCTCAGGCAGAGAAACGCTGTCCTCGCCCGGTTCTCCGGCTGTAGCCTCTGTGGAAGGCGCAAACTTGGCGAAGCGGGTATCCAGCTCCTCCGGGTCATCTACCTTGGTAATGATCAGAACGATGCATTCATTAGGCAACGGAATTGCCTCAATCATCAGGGGCATATTATCTACTTCAAAACCAAAATCCAGAGAAGCCTGCTCCATCATATCCCGGAACAGATTCTTGGCCTTCTCGGAACCGTAGGCAAGCTCACTAAGCTGAAGCTGGCGGGTTTCCAGATCAGCCTTTGTCAGGGTGCATTTAATTTGGTTGTCATTTATTTTTTCAATTCTCATATCATCACTTCCTGTATATATTATATACATTTGTAAGAGTATATACAATATTTTCGGGGAAGTCAATATGGTAAAATCGCCAATTTCTATTAAAAAAGCAGAAACAAAATCTTAAATTTTTAGATTACTTGCAAAACGGCAGAAAGTTTTTGTATAATAAAATCTGTCAAAAGAACTGGCAATTTCCAGGGAAAGGAGGGCAGAGCCTTTGTCCATTTTGTGTAAGTCGGTTTTCTTTTTAGATTTCAAAGATTCCCGCGCCGGTCGGCGCAATTTCCCGATTTTTTAGAAAGAAACAAGATAAAACCGGTTCTTTTTGGCAAACTATATCACGGACCTCCTTTTGGAAGGAGAGACGACAGACGGCCCGCTGATGGATCGTGTCAATGGCAAGGCCCCTCTGCGCCGGAAACCCCATGAGCGGGCAGCTCTGCGTCTTTAGAAACCCGGCAGAAGTTTGCGTAAAAATTTGTCGAAAAAGGATGACTTAGGAAGGATTTTCTGTTAGAATGGTAATGGACAGGAGGTAAGATCCATGGTATCAAGAGCAAGACGGAGAAAAAAGAAACAAAGAGCAAGACAGATAGCGCCGGCAGCGGTAGCACTGGCTCTTATTATATTGATCATACTTATTATCGGGATCAGTTTTCTCGTTAAGAAATACAGCTCCTCCAAAGAGCTGGTGGATTATGAGGAGTACTTTTCCATAGCGGAGGAGGATGATGTAGTCATCCTGCTGGGCAATGAGGTGCTGGAGACCAAGGCGAAGCTCATTGATGGAGAAGTTTATATCGATACAGATTTATTATATGAAGGTGTAAATGCGCGGTTTTACTGGGACTCCCAGGAAAATGTACTGCTGTATGCGCTGCCTACAGAGCTGGTGACAGTGCCGGCCGGCAGCAAGGAGTATACCGTAGGTAAGAATAAGCAGAGTGAGTCTTATGCCCCCGTGCGGCTGGATGGAGATACTGCCTATGTGGCCCTGGACTTTATTCAGGACTATACAGCTATGACTTATGAGTACGCAGAGGAGCCGGTTCAGCGGGTACACATCAATGTGGAGTTTGGCACGGTTCAGACGGTGGAGGTCAAGAAGGATACCCAGGTGCGTGACAAGGCCGGTATCAAGCGGCCCATTCTTACGGAAGTGAGCAAGGGTGAGAAATTATATGTGCTGGAAGAGCCGGAGGAGATCAAGGATTGGACCCGGGTGCGCACAGAGAATGGCTTTGTGGGATATATCCAGGACAAGCGGATCAGCGCGGTGAAGGAAGAGACACTGGTTTGCGATTATGCAGAGCCGGTGTATGAAAATATTTCCAAAGATTATAAGATTAATATGGTATGGCATCAGGTGACCAGCAAAGTCGGAAATGACAATATTTACAAGCTGCTGGCAAGCACTAAGGGAGTGAATACCGTGTCGCCCACCTGGATCCGTCTGAAGGACAATGACGGAGGCATCGAATCTCTGGCTGAGCAGGATTACGTGGATTATTGTCACCAGAACGGCATCGAGGTCTGGGCGTTGGTAGAGGACATCACATACCTGGATACCATTATTGATTATGAGATTTTCAGCAGAACCTCTTCCCGGCAGAGACTGGTGAGCAACCTGATCGCACAGGCCATTCAGTACGACCTGGACGGCTTGAATCTGGATATGGAGTATATCAATACTCAGACCGGACAGGCATATCTGCAGTTTATCCGTGAGCTGTCTATCATGTGCCGGCTGAACGGGATCACCCTTTCCGTGGACAACTATGTACCAACAGAGTACAGTGCCCATTACGACCGGGCAGAGCAGGCTGTGTTTGCAGATTACATTATCATCATGGGATATGATGAGACACCCAAGGGCTCTACTACGGCAGGCTCTGTGGCATCCATTGATTTTGTACGCAATGGTATTGTGAATACTCTGAAGGAAGTGCCTGCAGAGAAGGTGATCAATGCCATCCCCTTCTATACCCGCGTATGGAAGCTGACCCCGTCCACCAGCTCAGAAGCAGTGGATGGATATACCGCAGTTTGTGAAGCTGAGGTAGGCATGAGCAGTGCTGAGCGGTATGGTAAGGTCAATGCGGCAGAGACCAACTGGTCTCAGGTGCATGGACAGTACTTCGTGGAATACGAAAATGGAGGAAATCTGTACCAGATCTGGCTGGAAGAAGAGCGCTCTGTGGAAGAAAAGATGAAGCTGATCAAGGAATACGATCTGGCCGGTGTATCAGCCTGGAAGCTGGGACTGGAGAAGTCCTCTGTCTGGGATGTGATCCTGAAATACGTGAATTAGACTAAAAGAAACAATCCCCACATATACTAC
>JAFTZF010000017.1 GCA_017464645.1 Lachnospiraceae bacterium
AATAGTTTTTTCATATTTTGTTCATTTTTCTGTCATTTTGACGAAAATGATAAAGGCACTAGTCAAACTGCTCAAAAGGTGCTATACTATTGCCATTGGAGGTGGTCGAAATGCAAAATGAAACTGCAGGCGCTGCATTTAAGGAGTATGGCTCTGTTTATAAGAAAATGAGCGAAGAAAAGCAGAATACTCTGATTTGCCAGACGATGCACGTGCCGGCCCAGAGATCCCTTTCCCAGTTTTTGCATTTCAGCTGCGAAGCGTATCTTGAGGTGCAGAGTGGTACCGGAATTTTGCTCATCTCCCACGACCCGGAGAAAGAGAAAATCGACGAATTTGGAATGAACCAGCGGGTGCACATCAAGCCTAATATCTATTTTGCCCTGATCGCCACAACGCCGGAGCTTGTGGTGAATGTGTATGTGGAGGATGACTATTCTCTCGATGCCATGACCCTTTCCACGCCCTATGAGTTCCATCCGGTGCTGCCCCGAATCCAGATCCAGGATATCCTGGGCTATTATTACCGAATCCGGACACCCGGCTACCAGTTTAAGGGAGAGAAGCACCAGTTCTTTGAGCTGACTTATGTGGATACCGGCGTCCTGCATACGGAGGTGGATGGTGTTACCTATACCTTAAGTGAAAAGGAAATGATCATCTACGGCCCCGGTCAGTTCCACAAGCAGTATACCGATGAGGATCAGACGGTCTCCTATGTGACGATTCTCTTCCACATGGAGAACCTGACCCCCGGCGTGGCGGATAACTGGCATGAGGTATTGCTGAACAAGGTACATCCCTACAACAAAAAGACCTATACCCTTATAAAGACATTGGTGCAGGAAAGCTCCACGGGCATTCCTTACATGGACAGCCTGATGCTGTGCCTCCTGACGGAGACCATCATCCGGCTCATGCAGAGTGAATACATCGTTTCTACAGCACCCCCTTCCAGCGTGGCAAGGCAGAACTACCAGGACGAATTGTTTGACCGGATCATCGCTTATGTGGAAAGCAAAATTTATGAGCCGCTGACCATCGCGGAGATCTGTCAGCAGTTCTCCATGTCCCGGTCGTCGCTGCAGTTGCTGTTTAAGAATGCGGTAAACCAGTCACCTAAAAAATATATCAGCGATATGAAGCTGGAAAAGAGCCGCCAGATGCTTCGGGAGAATAAGTATACTGTCAGCGAAATATCCCTGAAGCTGGGCTACAGCTCCATCCACTATTTTTCCAACGCCTTTAACCAGAAGTACCATATTTCCCCCAGCGAATACGCCAAACGAATCTACTAAGGAGGAAGCTCTATGAAGATCGGTGCCATCGGAACCGGAGCCATTACCAAATCCATGCTGGCAGAATACCAGCGCTGCGCAGAGTTTGAGATCATTGCCATCTGCTCCCGGAAGGAAGAGACCGGACGGGCCATGGCGGAAGCCTTTTCTATTCCTAAGGTATACACCAATCTGGACGATATGCTGGCCGACCCGGAAATCGAGCTGGTCTATGTGGCTTCGCCCAATATCATCCATTTCCGCCAGGCAAAGGCTGCGCTGGAGGCAGGTAAGCATGTGATCTGCGAAAAGCCCTTTGCCCCCACTGTGGCAGAGGCCGAGGAGCTGATCGCTCTGGCAAAGGAAAAGCATTTACTGCTGTTTGAAGCCATTACCACAGCCCATCATCCCAATTACGCCCTTGTAAAGGAACTCCTCCCGAAAATTGGCGATCTCAAAGTGGTCATAGCCACCTTCTGCCAGTTCTCCAGCCGCTATCCCGCACTCTTGAAGGGCCAGGTGTCTCCTGTACTGGACCCCGCTTACAAGGGCGGCGCGTTGATGGACATCAACCTCTATAACATCCATTTCGTTGTTGGTCTGTTTGGTGCCCCTGAAAACGTGCATTATTTCCCCAATATGTACAAAAACGGCGTGGATACCAGCGGCCTGCTGGTGCTGCAGTATCCCGGTTTCATCTGCCAGTGCGTAGGTGCCAAGGACTGTGCCGCAGACAACGGTGTCCAGCTGGTGGGCGAGAACGGCCGCATCTCTGTCACCCCCACCAGCAGCTTCTGCCAGACGGTAGAATTTGCACCCCGGGGCGGGGAAGTGGAGAGAACCTCCTGGGAGGAGAATGCCTGGTATCATGAGGTTCAGAATCTGGGCCGCCTGCTTGCGGCAATGGATTACGATGCCTGCTACGCCGCCCTGGAGACCACCCGGAATGTGGTAGCC
Source organism: Lachnospiraceae bacterium (assembly GCA_017464645.1). The sequence continues at coordinate 2,235 of JAFTZF010000017.1, forward strand.
GTGCTGGAAGCAGCCCGGAAATCCGGCAATCTCGGTTTCTAAGGAGAATACATAAATGCTGGTCACATCAAAAGAACTATTGCTGGATGCCCAGAAAAATCACTATGCTATCGGCGCATTCAATGTAGAGAATATGGAAATGGTCCAGGCGGTG
>JAFTZF010000018.1 GCA_017464645.1 Lachnospiraceae bacterium
GAAACCATGCAGGTCAGCGCAAGAGGGTATCACAGGATTCTGCGGGTAGCACGTACCATAGCGGATCTGGCAGGGGAAGAGAGAATCCGGGAGGAGCATCTTCTGGAAGCTGTCTGTTATCGTGCAGGAGACCGCATTTATTGGGGAGGCGGTGACAGAATATGAGTGATAAGTATGATTATTGGCTGCACCATTTGCCCGGCGTGGGGGAACGTACCATTCGAAAGTTACTGGCTGTATACCGCAAACCGGAAGAAATTTATGAAAGACTGATCTCACAAGGGGCGGGTAAGGCAGCAGGGCAGCAGGAGTTTGAAGGGATTCTGACCGGGAAACAGAAAGAGGCTCTGAGTGCTCATACGAAGAAATGGAAGCTGGAGGAAGAATATGAGAAGCTTGCGGAAGCGGGCATTCAATTTGTGACTTTTCAGGAACCCCTGTATCCGCAAAGATTGAAAGAAATTCCGGATCCGCCTTTTGGACTCTATGTCCGGGGCAGATTACCACAAGATAATGTGTTGTCGGTGGCGGTCATAGGAGCTAGGGAATGTTCTGAATATGGTCGGTTCGTGGGGCAGGAGTTAGGAAAAGCATTGGGAGAAAAAGGAGTACAGGTCATCAGCGGAATGGCCAGAGGCATCGATGGCATCAGCCAGGCAGCAGCTCTGGATGCAGGCGGCGTCTCTTTCGGCGTGTTGGGCTGTGGCGTGGATATCTGCTATCCGTCCCAAAACAAACGATTGTATGAGAGGCTATTGGTACAAGGCGGGATTCTTTCGCCTTACGTGCCGGGCACCATGCCCAAAGCTCCTCTTTTTCCGCCTCGTAACCGCATCGTCAGCGGACTGGCGGACGCGCTTATCGTAGTGGAAGCCAGACAAAAAAGCGGTACGCTGATTACTGTGGATATGGCCTTGGAACAGGGCAGGGAAGTCTACGTAGTTCCCGGGAGGCTGACAGACCGACTCAGCGATGGCTGTAACCGCCTTATTAAACAGGGGGCTGCAATTTTACTTTCTCCGGAAGATTTCCTCGCAGAAATAGCAGATAATTTTCCTGATAAGCTGCACCCTTGTGATATATCAGGTCCGGTCATGCGGAATCGGGTAGAGCTTCCTTTAAACGAAGAGGAACATAAGATTTATTGTAATGTGGATTTGACTCCGAAAACAGTGGAGCAGATTTGCAAAGAGTCCCATACAAAACTTTCATACTTACAGGTACAGCAAATCCTGATGAAACTATGCCTGGCCGGAGCCGTAAAACAGCCTGTACCGGGATTTTATGCATGCCACAGGGAGAACTGTTCCTGAGGCCTTGACTGCTACAAAAATCTTGCTAATTAATACCCTCTGTGGTAAACTGTAAGCAATTGAGAATGATAAGGAGCGCAGCAGCGACAAGTCGGCTGCAGTTGTAAATGATTAAGGACCGTCAAGTAAAAAAGGAGTTAAAGTATGTATAGAGACCAGACCAAATTAATCAAAATAGGAGATAAAGTGATCGGAGCCGGCAATCCGATTTTGATTCAGTCCATGACCAATACGAAAACGGAAGATGTTGCTGCAACAGTAGCACAGATTCTTGCGCTGGAAGCAGCAGGATGTGAAATTATCCGCTGTACCGTTCCTACTTTGGAAGCGGCTCAGGCCCTTAAGGAAATCAAAAAGCAAATTCATATCCCAGTGGTTGCAGACATTCATTTTGATTACAAAATGGCAATTGCAGCCATGGAGAACGGTGCCGATAAAATCCGTATTAATCCCGGAAACATCGGCAGCACGGAAAAGGTAAAAGCTGTGGTAGATGTTGCAAGAGAACGCAATATTCCTATCCGTGTAGGTGTTAACAGC
>JAFTZF010000019.1 GCA_017464645.1 Lachnospiraceae bacterium
ACAGAAAAACAGCAAAAATTTAAGTGCCAAGCGATTTTTAAATCGTTTGGCACTTATTTCATTTCCTCCCAAAACAAAGCCACAATAAAGCACATAATTCGCAAAACTATTAACAGACAGGATTTGAGAGTTAAACTTTTAACCAATCTCAAGGACACCCGTGGTATTTGTCCCCGAGTTGGTCATTATGAACGCAGATTTTTTCAATGACCACTTTAGATTTGGGAATATTAGCGGCAAGCATATGTATATACGCAAACGATCTGTTGACTGAGCCTTATTTATTGAATATAATACTATTGAAAAAATAGGGATAAAGATGCAGCAGGAATCCAATTCCCTACTCCGCATCAATGACTCTTTCAAAAAGATCATTGTGGTAAAAGACTCCCCATCCACCCGGTACACCGAAGACGGTATTCTGGTAATCAGCATTTACGATCTCCTGCTGAACGCAGATAGCCTTGACATGTAAAAAGGTGCTTTTATGAAACATATCTTAAAAACAAAATCATTCACATTAACTTTAATCCCTCAGATTTTTGAGGAGGACATAAATTATCCCGTCAATACCACTCTGGAAGTATCGGTCCAAAGCAGCGGCTTTTCCGGCGCGGCCTCTATGGATGTGGACGCAAAGAGCCTGGTCAACTTTGCAGAGGATCTGTCCCGGATATACGGGACCTTGTCCGGCGAAGCCAGAATCGAAGAACCCTACGGCGTGCACATGTATCTGTCGTTTATTGGTGACGGCTGCGGGCATATTACCGTCAGCGGACAACTGCAGTCAGAAGACTCTTGGGGAAACAGACAGGTGCTGGCGTTTGAAAACCAATTAGATCAAACGTATCTGCGGGAGTTTTGCAATAGCCTGAATCTTATTTATCGTAATCAACAGGAGGTTCATTCATGACCGGGCGGTTTTCCTATGACCGAAATTTTTATGATAAATTAGGGCGCCTTATGGCCCCCATTGCCGTCCAGACCTTTTTACTGGCAGCCGTAGGCGCTTCAGACGCAGCCATGCTGGGCCGCGTGAGCCAGGAGGCCATGTCCGGCGTATTCCTGGCTACCCAGGTTTCCTTTGTACATAGCCTTTTTATGGAGGCACTGGTTTTTGGGGCCACGGTTCTGAATGCCCAGTATTGGGGCAAGGGAGACCGCGGCACAGTGCAAAAGGTGTTCTGCTTGATCCTGCGGTACGCCTTTGGCATTTCCCTTCTGTTTACCCTGGCAGCTGCCTTTGTTCCGGAAACACTCATGCGGATCTTTACACCGGAAGCTGCTCTGATCAAAGAGGGCGCCGATTACCTGCGCGTGGTAAGTCTGTCCTATCTGCTGACAGGCATTTCCCAGTGCTATCTTTGCACCATGAAGACCAGCGACCGGGCTGGCCGCAGCGCAGTCATCAGCGGCTTTTCCGTATTTGTGAACATTGGCCTCAATGCTGTTCTGATCTTTGGACTCTTAGGCTTCCCCGCCATGGGTGCCCGGGGCGCCGCTTTGGCCACTGTCCTTACCCGGGCTCTGGAATTGGTGCTTGTTCTGTCAGATTCCTTTCAGAAGCATCATATTCGTCCCGGCCTTTCCGGTCTTCTGCGGCCGGATCCGGTTCTGGAAAAGGATTTCTGGCATTACGGACTGCCCATTCTGGCAAATGAAATGGTCTGGGGCGGCGCTACCACCGTCTATTCCATCATTATCGGACATCTGGGCGCTGACGCCACAGCAGCCAATTCCATTGCCGGCGTTGTAAAAAATCTGGCTGTCTGCCTGTGCCGCGGCATCGGCAACGGCGGCGGTATTCTTTTGGGTAACGTACTGGGAGCAGGGAAACTGGATCTGGCCAAGGTCTACGGACGCAGACTTTCCATTTTGTCTATTGTCTGCGGCATTTTCACTGCAGCCCTTATTCTGTTGTGCAGCCCCTTCCTGATTTCTTTTATGGTACTGACAGAGACTGCTGAGCACTATCTGCAAATGATGCTGATCATCTGCGCCTTCAACATGATTGCAGTTTCCGTAAATGTCACCGTGGTAGTGGGTATTTTCAACTCCGGCGGCGACACCCGTTTCGATGCAGTCAGTGTCTTTTTCAGCATGTGGCTCTTTTCCATCCCTCTGGCTCTGGCGGCCGCCTTCTGGTGGGACTGGCCGGTGCTGGTGGTGTATCTGATCCTGAGCCTGGATGAAGTGGTGCGCCTGCCCTGGGTATACAGGCATTACAAAAAATATAAATGGATCCACAATCTTACCCGATAAAGCACAAAGCCGGAACATACAAAATTGTACGTTCCGGCTCTTTTTTCCGGGGCTACTTATTCAAATATTCACGGATCTCTTCTGTCGTCATCCCTGCCAGACCCATTTTCTCCAGAGTCCGGCCCGTCGCAAAATAGTCCTCATCATTATAGGCCGACGCCAGATGAATAATGGACTCGATAATTACCGGCCGCAGGCCTGCGTTCTCTGCCAGCTCATAAATTGGCACCAGCAAATAGAGCACATCCTCTGTAATATACCTCTCCCGGGAATTTGCAGGGGCATTTTTCACTTTACCATGAGTCACGGACGAGCGGTTGAATTCATAGACAGACTCACACCGACTGTCATACAGGGCATTCATCATCTCCAGTTCCGGCCGCAGATCATAGCCATAGGCCTTCCCAATAGCCAGCCGCTCCAGATCCATCTTTGCAGTAGCTCGGGCTGTGGCGGGACTGCAGCAGTCCACATAATAATTGAATTCGCCGTGGAAGTTTTCCAAAAGGCCGATATTTACAGTTGTCATAAGCGGATGTCCGCCGAAGTTGATATTTTCCAGACCGGCCTGCAGCGGGCTCTCCAGATACTCCAACGGAAGAGGCAGCGCACCTTCTATCTTTGCTTTTACCTCTGCTGTACCATGAGACTTCGGAAAAACGCTCACAGGTAAAAACTTCTTCAGGCCCATGATGGCCAGCTGGGCGGAGCCCGTCAGACGGGTGGCCCAGGGAATACTGATGGCATCCACAAAGGTGAGGTCCAGATCTCCTTTTCCCGCCTCTTTCAACATCTGATGCAGCACCAATCCCGCAAAATTTCCAGGCATAATGATCAAAATCTGGCCGTTTTTCAGATGAGGGATCATCTGCTCAAACAAAATCTCCTGGGCAAAGGACGGACAGATCATTACCATGACCTCTGCAAAGGAAACCGCCTCGCAAATATCTGTGGTAGCCTTGGCAATCTGTTCAAATCCCCCAAACAAATAGGTATCCCCGTTGCCGCTCTCCAGGGCTTCAATCCCGCCCTTTTCCCGTACGGCTTTGATCTGCTTATCAAAAGCCGGTGAATCATAGATGCACACGTGATTTCCCAGTCTGGACAGATGATAGGCTGCGGTCATGCCGCCGTTTCCTGCTCCGATCACTGTAATCTTACTCATACTTCCCGTCCTTCTTCCTCTTTTGTTTCCTTGCATTTTACTTTACCACGGTAAATTCCCCCTGTAAAGCAAAAACACCGCCGCAGGATCCTTTGTTTCCCGCAGCGGTGCAGCTCTTTTTTTACTTTTATACATTCAAAACCTTGGATAAGAATTCCTGGGTTCTGGGATTCCGGGGATCATTGAAGATCTCCTCCGGAGTTCCCTCTTCCAAAATAACACCCTCGTCAATGAAAAGCACCCGGTCACCCACTTCTTTTGCAAAGCCCATCTCGTGAGTTACGATGACCATAGTCATACCCTCTTTTGCCAGAGCCTTCATTACATCCAATACCTCGCCGACCATTTCCGGGTCCAGCGCGGAGGTGGGCTCATCAAACAGCATTACATCCGGCTCCATAGCCCGTGCCCGCACAATGGCGATACGCTGCTTCTGCCCGCCGGACAGCTCTCTGGGATAGCTGGCAGCCTTTTCCCGCAGTCCCACACGATCAAGCAGCTCATAGGCTTTGGCCTCAGCCGCCTCTTTGGACATGCCTTTTACACGCATGGGACCTACGGTAATATTTTCCATAATGGACAAATTGTTAAACAGATTGAACTGCTGGAATACCATACCCATCTTCTGGCGAACCTTTGCAATATCAGTCTTGGGCGCAGTAATGTCCTTGCCCTCAAAAATGATCTGGCCGCCTGTGGGCTCCTCCAGCAGGTTCAGGCACCGCAGAAAGGTGCTCTTACCGGAGCCGGACGGGCCGATAACACACACTACCTCTCCCTTGGAAATGTGGGTGTCAATACCGTTTAATACATTCAGTTTTCCAAAGCTCTTTTTTAAACCTTTTGTATAGATCATGCCCGCAGCCTCCTTTCCAGAATACCTACCAAGCGGCTGACAGTGAAGCACAGCACGAAGTAGAATGCAGCCAGTACCAAAAAGCTGGGCAGCATGTTAAAGGTCATGGTCTTAACTACACTGTTCATGTAGAACAGGTCATGTACACCCAGGTAAGAAATAACTGCCGTTTCCTTGATCAGGGTCACGAACTCATTACACAGAGCCGGCACTACATTCTTGATCGCCTGAGGCAGTACGATCAGGCGCATAGCCATGCCCTTTTTCATACCTACGCAAAGAGCCGCTTCCATCTGGCCGGGATCCACTGCTTCGATACCCGCACGGAAAACCTCCGCCACATAAGCGCCGCTGTTCAGGCAGACAGCGATCATACAGGGAATCAGTTCGGCAAAATCCATTCCTAAAAGACTTCCATCGGGTATGGGGATCAGCTTGGGAATACCGAAGTATGCCACCCACAGCTGCACAATGACCGGTGTTCCCCGGAAAATCTCAATATACACCCGGGAAAAACCCCTGCATACCACTGCGACCGTATTCTTACCCTTGGCCATACGCATCAGACAGATGATCAGACCGCTGATCACACCGCCCACAACGCCAATGAGCGCCAGGACGATGGTGTTTCTGGCGCCTTCCAGATAATACGGATAGTATTTCGTTAAAATATCAAAGAAATCTCCCATTACCTTCTCCTTCTCTTAAACATGACAATAACCGGGCCGAAGAGAAATTCCCCTTCGGCACCGGTTTTCTTTTTTATCCTATGAGAATGTCAGCAGATGATTTATTCTGCAGCTGCTTCCTCTACATCCAGATATTTTGCTTCCCACTCGCCAACCAGGTTTTTCTCAACTACTTCAGCTACAATGGGGTTGATGATCTCCAGCATTTCCTCGTTGCCTTCCTGGATGCAGATACCCAGCTCGTTTTTCTCGGTGGGGATCTCCAGGGTTGCAATTGCCAGGTCGCTGTTCTTAGCGATCGCACTTAAGGCTACGCCGTTCTCGCAGAACATACCATCCAACTTGCCTTCAGCAACCATCATAACCATATCCTGTACATTGGTTACGATCTGTGCGGTATCACCAGCGTACTGCTCAGCCAGTTCCTGCTGCAGAGCGCCCATCTGTCCGCCGATCTTCTCACCCTTCAGGTCATCCAGGCTTGCATATTTGTCTTCATTGCCAGCCTTTACCAGAAGAGCCTGATCTGCTACATAGTAGGGATCAGAGAACAGGCACTTACGGTCTTCTTTAATGGTCATACCGGAGATAACCAGGTCAAATTTGCCCTCGTCCAGACTTCCGATCAGACCATCAAAGCTCATGTCTGTCAGTTCCAGCTCCATACCCAGTTTGTCAGCAATGTATTTTGCCAGCTCTACGTCAATACCAACCAGTTCTCTGCCGTTTTCAGTCTCAGCATAGAACTCGAACGGCGGGTAGTCACCGGAAAGACCTACTTTCAGAACTTCTTTCTTTTCAGTTCCTTCTTCCTGCTCTTCTCCCTGAGAAGTAGAGGGAGTGGTGTCATCCTTTGCGCCACATGCAACTACACCAAATACCATTACCATACACAGCACAACTGCCAGTATGCTTTTCAACACATTCTTTTTCATAATTATTCCTCACATTCCTTTCTTCTCACAGCTCCTATGCGAGCCGATGATGCTTAATAGCCATAGAACCAGTCTACCTACTCCCTCTCCATTTGTCAATTCCTTTTTGCATAACCCTTGCATAAATTTACAATTTTCTCCATGAATATATCCCTCTGGCCCCTTCATAGACTATAGGTAAGAACCGCACAGGTGAACCCATGAAACTCAAAAAAAATCTGCTCTTATGCTTCCTTTTTCTTCTTCTGCCGGCTCTCTTCTTCGGCGGCTGGTTCCTGTTCTCCCGGACTGCTTCCACTTCTGTTTCCACACCGGATGAGGACTTTGAAACATTTACCCACCAACTATTTTGTCAGGATGTAGCTTCCAATACCTTGACTCTTCACTATACACTGAAAGATCCTTCTGCCTACGGTATCACGGAACCGGAAATTACTCTGGGAAATTATGTGTCGGGAAGTGCGGGGCATGAATCCGCTTCTCTTCAGGAAACCCTGACCCGGCTGCAGGCCTTTTCCCGGGAGGAATTGTCTCCCGAGAACCAACTGACCTATGACATTATGGAAACACAGCTGCAGGCCGAGCTGGCCCTGGCTCCCTATGGTCTCTACGAAGAAGTCCTAAGCCCTACCCTGGGCAACCAGGCCCAGCTCCCGGTTCTTCTGGCGGAATACCCCTTCGAAACTCTGGAGGATGTGGACATTTATCTGGAACTGCTCTCCCAGCTGGACTCCTATTACGAAAGTCTCCTGTGGTTTGAAGAGGAAAAGGCCGCCGCCGGCCTCTTCATGTGGGAAGACACTTGCGAAGCTGTCATGGCTCAGTGCCAGGCATTTATCGAAGATCCGGAGGAAAACTTCCTGCTGGCTACCTTTGAAGAACGTATTGCATCACTGCCCTTCCTTTCTCTGGACCAAAAAAAAGCCTATCTGGAGTCCAACGAATCCTGCATTAAAAATTCCGTAATCCCCGCCTACGAGCGGCTCATCGCAGGGCTCCAGGAATTAAAGGGCCAGGGGCGCAATGACCGGGGTCTGTATTATTATAAACACGGTCAGGAATATTATCAGGCCCTCATTGCCTGTACCATCGGTTCCGGTCACACTGTTCCGGAAATCAAGGAACTTCTTCAGGAGCAGATGGCTGAGGACCTTGAAATCATCAACCGGATTGTTCGCACAAATCCTCAGCTGGTACAAAAGGCGGCTTCCGCTGCTGTATCTGTCCCGTCCTCCGAGGAACAGATTTCCTCTGAAAACACTTTGGACTCATCCCTGACGCTTTCCACCGACATGCTGGCAATCCTGGAGCAGAGAATCACGGATAACTTCCCAGCGGTATCTGCCGTCAATTATGAGGTAAAATCCGTGCACCCCTCTTTGGAAAACTATTTGAGCCCTGCCTTTTATCTGACCCCGCCCATTGATGACCTGGAAAATCACACCATTTACATTAATAATGCCTCTGATTACGATACACTATCCTTGTTTACCACTCTGGCCCACGAAGGTTATCCGGGACATTTGTACCAGTCCCTCTATGAAAGTTCCTGCGATCCTGACCCGGTCCGCTCGCTGTTCTATTTTGGTGGCTACACGGAAGGGTGGGCTACTTATGCCGAACGCTGCTCCTACTCCTACGCAGGCCTGGAACCGAACCTGGCTCAGATTCTGGCTGCCAACAATATGATTTCTCTGGGTATTTACGCCCAGGCTGACATCGGTATCCACTACGACGGCTGGTCACTGGAACAGACTGCTGTATTTTTAGAAAATTACGGTATTCAATCCCGGGAAACCGCTGAGAATATTTATGCAGCCATTCTGGAAGCGCCCTCCAATTATTTAAAATATTATCTGGGATACGTAGAGATAGAAGAATTAAAAGAGCAGGCCCAAACCGCTCTTGACGAATCTTTTACACTGAAAGAGTTTCACGAGTTCATTTTATCCACAGGTCCGGCGCCTTTTCCTGTATTGGAAAAGCACATGGAAGCCTGGATTCAGAAGCAGTAACAAAGTGGTTCCTATGGCGCAATAAAAGGGCCGGGAAATCCGGCCCTTCTCTTATAATCTGCAAAATACGTTTCTAAAAGGAGTGGAAATAGCCCTGCAGCTTACCCAGCGCCTTTACCAAAGCATCCACTTCTTCATCCTCCAGATGGTCCATAACCGCATGCACCATATCCTCATGGAACTGCCGATGATGCTCAAAAGCACTTCGGCCCTTTTCTGTCAGCGAAAGCAGTACCACTCGTCTGTCCTGGACACTGCGCACCCGCTCCACATAGGCCTTTTTCACCAGGCTGTTAATGGAAATGGTCAGCGTCCCCACTGTTACCGAAAGGGCTTTGGCTACTGCAGACATATTCTTCGGCTCCTCAAGACCAATGGCTTCGATGACATGCATATCGTTCATGGTCAGATCTTTGAACTCATCTGTAATCAGGGCTTTTCCTTCAATATCCATGATATCGTGAAAAAGCGTCACCAACACATCATTGATGGTCTGATACCGTTCCATAGCCTGTCCCCCTTTCTGTCTTTTGAATCATTATACAATACTTTTACTTTCAAAACAAGTGATGCCAGGCAGATTTTCGGAACTTATTTCCGCTTCTTCCGGGCAGAGGATCTGCTTTTACATTTTATTCTTGCGTTCCCTTCATTCCTATATTATAATAATATTGGTACTGGGGCATTAGCGCAGTTGGGAGCGCGCCACACTGGCAGTGTGGAGGTCACGGGTTCAAGTCCCGTATGCTCCATTTTTTTGTGCCCGGAAACACTTTGTTTTCCAACGAAAAACAGCGGAGGTTCACATTCCCCCGCTGTTTTTTATAAGCTTACAAAAGAGAAAAAATTTTATTTACACTAAGAATACGATTATCAATCAAAAAATCACGCACTTTTCTTAAATTTTTTTTATTTTATTTTTTCTCACATGAATTCCACCAGCACCACGCACGCCACAAGCCCCGCCAGGGTAGCAAACAACGCACCTGCCAGAGTGTATCTGGTCTTGCGCACCTTTGCAGTCATGAAATAGAGGCTCATGGTGTAAAATACAGTCTCTGTACAGCTCATCATCAGAGACGCCAGCAGCCCGATCCTGGAGTCTGTTCCATATTCCTTGAAAAGATCCAGGGCCAGCCCTGTGGCTGCTGAAGCAGAAAAGAGCCGTACCACCGTTACCGGAACCAGTTCCGCCGGAAAGTGGATCTTCTCGGTAATGCCGCCCAGAAACTGGGAAATCAGGTCCAGAAAACCCGAGGCCCGCAGGATTCCCACCCCTACCATGAGTCCCACCAGGGTGGGCATGATCTTTACTACTGTGCGAAGGCCTTCCTCCGCACCTTTTACAAACACATCATATACCTGGATTTTGGCCACAAGCGCGTAGCCCACGATCCAAAAAATCAGCAGGGGCACAATCGCATCCGAAAGAAATAACAGAAAGTCCAACGCCTTTTCCATCTTTTATCCTCTTCACAGAATCTCTCTTTATTCTATGCGGGACTCTTCGGATTTCAGTACCCCTGCCGCTATCTTCTCTATTTACCAGGGAATGCGTACCATGTCCCGGGTAATTTCCTGCAGATTGGATGCGCCGCACATAGCCATAGCATCCTTCAGCTCTGCACCGATCTTCTCCACATACAGACTGACTGCCTCTTCACCGCCTCCGTAAACCATGGAAACAAAGGGACGGCAGATGATGACACCGTCTGCTCCCATTGCCAGAGCCTTAAACACATCCACACCGCTGCGGATACCTCCGTCCACGAAGATCTTCATGGAGCCGCCTACTGCATCCGCAATCTCTGCCAATACTTCTGCAGTCGCCGGACACTGATCCAGCACACGCCCGCCGTGATTGGATACTACAATGCCTGCTGCCCCGGCTTCTTTTGCCTTCAGGGCACCCTTTACTGTCATAATTCCCTTCACGATAAAGGGTCTGCCTGCCATTTCCACGATTTCCTTCAGTTCTTCCACGGACTTGCTTCCAGCCGGCGGATTCATATTTTTCAGGAACGGAAGTCCCGCTGCATCCACGTCCATAGCTACTGCAAATGCATCTGCCTCCTTTACCTGGGCCATCTTCTCCTGAATGGTATCCAGGTTCCAGGGCTTCACGGTAGGTACACCCACGCCTTCCACCTTGCGAATTGCCTCGGTAGCTGCCTCCATCACCTGGGGATTGGTTCCGTCACCGGTAAATGCGGCTATCCCGGCCTTGGCGCAGGCAGACACCAGAATATCATTGTACTCCTGGTCTGTATACTTGTCTCCATAATGCAGCTTCACTGCTCCCACAGGTCCTGCAAAGATCGGATAGCGGAACTGCTTGCCAAATACATCAAAGGTGGTATCCGTTCCACGATTGGGACACAGGGTATCCATTTGAATGCGGATCTCCTGCCATTTTTCAAAATTACGAATAGCTCCGTCACCGCTTCCCTTTGCTCCCGGCCCCGGCACCTGATTTTTACAGACTTTTCCGTTACATACATTACAAGCCTTGCAATAAGGACCAATGCAGGTCCGGGCCTGTTCCAATACCTCCTGATAAGTCATTTGTATTTCCCCCTTTTCTTTGTTTTCTCTCTTAAATATCCTGCTCCATACACGAAATAAACTATTTTTACTTTAGCATGCTTTTTACTTTTTTTCAATGCTATCTGGCTTTCTACTATATTCTGTAAAAATCTTCATGTTTTTTATGACATCTTAACGAAAAACATGTTATAATGGATTTACAATCTCATGAAATAAAGCGAGGTGAAATCATGTCAATCTTAACTTTTGCGGAACAAATGCTGCAAAATCCCATGCTTTTTGTGTCGACACTTCTTACTCTTGGTGTAATTCTTGTAAATGGTTGGACAGATGCTCCAAACGCCATTGCCACTTGTGTTTCCACAAGGGCCATTGAGGTTCGCAAGGCTATTATTATGGCTGCCATATTTAATTTCCTGGGCGTATTTGTTATGACCGCGATCAATGCCTCCGTAGCTATGACCATCTACAATATGGTTGATTTCGGCGGAGATGCACATTTATCCCTGATTGCACTGTGTGCTGCCATGGCTGCTATCGTTATCTGGGCCACAGCTGCCTGGTACTTTGGCATTCCCACCAGCGAAAGCCACGCTCTGATCGCAGGTATTTCAGGTGCTGCGGTAGCTATCCAGAACAGCTTTTCCGGTATCAACGGAGCTGAATGGATCAAGGTTATCTGGGGTATATTTCTTTCCACTATCTTAGGATTCTTTTTAGGCTTCCTTACATCCAAGTTGACCGTATTTCTTTTCCGCAACAAAAACCGAATGAAATGTGAGCGTTTCTTCTCAGGTGCACAGGTTGCCGGCGGCGCTGCCATGGCATTTATGCACGGTGCCCAGGACGGCCAGAAATTCATGGCGATCTTCCTGCTTGGCGCAGCCTTTGCGGGAGGCCAGTCCAATACTACATCTTTCGTTGTACCTGTCTGGTTGATGATTCTCTGTTCTCTGGTTATGGGCCTTGGCACCTCCATCGGCGGATATCGAATTATTAAGTCGGTAGGAATGGATATGGTAAAGCTGAAACCTTATCAAGGCTTTGCAGCGGATCTGGCAGCTACCCTCTGCCTGCTGTTATCTTCCTTAACCGGTATTCCTGTCAGTACAACTCACACAAAGACAACTGCTATCATGGGCGTAGGCGCCGCACGCAGAATGAGTAATGTAAACTGGGGTGTTGTAAAGGAACTGGTTCTGACCTGGGTTTGTACCTTCCCCGGCTGTGGACTTCTTGGATTTTTCATGGCAAAACTCTTTTTAATAATATTTGCTTAAAGGAGCGATAAAAAATGGCAAAAAATAAAAATGATTATTTTAAATTAGCGGAACAGCAGGTAGAATATTGTGTTCAGGCATCCGATTTACTGGAAGAAATTGTCTGTAACTATTCTGCAGCAACTATTCTTCAGCAGAAAGAAAAAATGCATACGATCGAAAATACAGCAGATGAGCTGCATCACGATATTTTGACCCGTCTCTCTGCAGAATTTATTACTCCCATTGATCAGGAGGACATTCTCCGCCTGGTGCAGATTATCGATGATGTTACCGACGCGTTGGATGAGGTTGTCTTAGATTTCTATATGTACCATATTGACGAAGTTCCTGCAGCCGCTGCAGAGTTATCCAAAATCGTCAATCGGTGCGTAAAAGCATTGCACCTGGCTGTAAAAGAATTGAAGAACTTCAAAAAGCCCGAAGCTCTGCGCCGCCTCCTGGTGGATGTAAATACCATTGAAGGTGAGGCCGACAGCGCTTATGTTATAGCTATACATAATCTGTTCGCAAAAGATGCAGAAGCCAGAGTTTTACTTGGAAATAAGGCTATTTACGAGAGTCTTGAAAACTGCTGCGACCTTTGTGAGCACGCTGCTGATGTTATCGAGCAGATCATTATTAAGAACACCTGATGTTCTGAAAATGAATTGATATTTTCAAATCCCGGGCAGACTTCACCTACCCGGGATTCTTTTTTCTTCGATCCATGATCTTGCAAAAGACAATTCCTGCCACCGTACTCACCGTAGTGGCCAGAATCGCCGGCCCCACGATCACTGCCGGATTCACGCTTCCATATTGGCTGCGGTAGGCAATCATATTGATTGGGATCAGCTGTAGGGAAGAAATGTTGAGAATTAAAAAATTGCACATTTCATTGCTGGCAACGCGGCTTTCTTTGTACCCGGGTGTCCGTCTCTCCTCTTCCAGCTTATCCAGCTCCTCCATGGCTTTTAATCCTGCCGGTGTAGCCGCCCAGCCCAAGCCAAATACGTTGGCGATAATGTTCATGGTAATATATTTCCGGGCCGGGTGCTGTTTTGGTATCCGCGGAAACAGAAACTGTATAAATGGCCGGATTTTCCGCGTAGCCGCTTCGAGAATTCCGGCTCTTTCTGCCACTTCCATGATTCCCACCCACAGAGCCATTACACCTGCCATAGTAATACACAACGTTATTGCCTCCTGAGCAGAACTCAAAGCCGCCGCTGTCACTTCCGCCAGTTTTCCCTGTATGGTTCCATACAAGACCCCTATCAGGATCATTCCTCCCCACAAATAATTCAGCATTTTCCGCGCTCCCATTCTTTTTATCCTTGCTATTATATAAAAATTCCAGTTTTGATAGAACTTTTTCGTATTGTTTTATAAATTCAGAAAAATTTTTTGGCTTTAAAATTATATTTTAAAAAAACATTGAATTCCAGCCAAATTTTGCTATAATCTTTACTATAATATGGGAACCATTATGACGAGAGGAGAAAGCTAACATGAAAGATACAGGAGTCGTAAGACGGCTGGATGAACTTGGCCGCATTACGCTTCCGATGGAGCTTCGCAAGATCCTTCATCTGGAGGAAAGAGATTCACTGCAGATTTTTGTGGAGGATGACCGCATTATCCTGCAGAAATTTACCCCCGCAGACATTTTTACCGGTGAGACAGAAGACCTGATTGAGTACCACGGAAAAAAGGTCTCCAAAAAGTCCATCTCTGAATTAGCCAAACTGGCAAATTTAGTTTAAGAAGTAAAAAGACTGTCATTCCTGCAAAATATTTTGCAAGGTGACAGTCCTTCTTATTTTTCACAATCTTTATTTCAGCAACTGCTGATAAATCTCCCGCTTGCCAAGGCCTCTGTCCTTGGCTACGGCCTTCATAGCTTCTTTTTTTTCCATGCCCTGATTCAGATACAGCTCCATATGCTCTTCTACCGTCAGCTGCTCCCATGTCTTTCTCTGCTCTTCTGCAATAGCCTCCCGGCTTTTTCCCTGAATCACCAGGACACATTCTCCCTTAGGCTCTTCTGTCCGGTAATATTCCTGAGCTTCTGCCAGCGTCGTCCGAAAAGCGGTTTCATGCTTCTTAGTCAGCTCCCGGCAGACAGTCATCGGCCGATTTCCCAGCGCCTGCTCCAGCTCCTCCAGCGTTTTGCGAAGCCGATGGGGAGCTTCGTAGATGATAAGCGTCCGTGTATCCTGGTTCAGCTCCTCCAGAACTGCCTGGCGCTCCTTTTTATCTGTAGGAAGAAATGCCTCAAACGCAAACCTCCTGGTAGGAAGTCCCGACAAGGTCAGCGCAGTCACACAGGCACAGGCACCCGGCAAAGAAGTCACTTCAATGCCTGCCTCGTAGCACATGCGCACCAGTTCTTCCCCCGGATCTGAAATACCCGGTGTCCCTGCATCGGTGATCAGCGCAATATTCATACCCTGCTGCATCTTTGCAATCAACTCTCTGGCTTTTTCGATTTTATTGAATTCGTGATAGCTGGTCATAGGGGTATGGATATCAAAATGATTCAGCAGCTTAATACTGTTTCTGGTATCCTCTGCCGCAATCAGATCCACTTCCTTCAGGATGCGAAGCACACGAAGGGTAATGTCCTCCAGATTTCCTATGGGTGTTGCACACAAATATAACATTCCCTGCATGTTCTGCTCCTTTCCTGCTCCGGCCCCGCACAATATGCCATGTGGGCCCTCTAGTACCCGTAAATATCCGTGATCTCGTCTGAATAAACTCCCGGCTCCTTATACACGATCAACGGCTTTTCCACCGTGATCCGGGAGTGTCCACCCTGAAGTGCCTCTATTAGCACCATGTTGGGCTCCTTATCCACAAAGGGATGCACCAGGCGCATCCGCTTGGGCTCCAGCTTATACTGCACCAGCAGTGTCAATATCTCCGCCAACCGAAACGGCCGATGCACCATATAAAACCGTCCGCCGGGGCGTAGCACCTTCGCAGCCCCTCGCACCACATCCTCCAGGTTGCACAACACCTCGTGGCGGGCAATGGCCTTGGGCAGCTCCGGATTAGTCAGCCCGTGGTTTCCTGTCATGTAGGGCGGATTGCTGGTAACCACATCAAAAGAAGCAGCCCCAAATATGCCTGCTGCCTCTTTGATATCACCTGTAATAATCGAAATATCCTGTTCCAGATGGTTGAGTGCCACACTGCGCCGAGCCATATCTGCGCTCTCTTCCTGAATCTCCAGCCCGGTAAAATGCTTCCCTTGCGTCTTTCCCCGCAGCAGGATCGGAATGATCCCTGTGCCGGTTCCAAGGTCCAGCACCGTTTCTCCCGGCTTTACCCTGACAAATCCGGAAAGCAGCACTGCATCCATACCAAAACAAAACTTGTTGGGACTTTGAATGATCTGATATCCATTGCGCTGGAGCTCGTCCAGCCGCTCATCCTCTTTCAGTTTAATTATCATCCAGTTTTGATTTTCCTTCCTTGCGCTCCAGAGCCTCCAATTCCTTCAGCTCTTTATCGGATACCTCTGCCTTATCTTTCTCTTTTCTGCGTCTGGCTTTGAATTTCAACTCCTCCACCTTGTAGTCCCGGATCTCCTTCTCATCGCCATCCAACGTCACTACTACTTTTACCTTCTGGCGCAGCACATTCACGCTCTGCACCTCGCCCTTCAGGCCGTCACTGGTGGTCACATAGTCGCCTACTCCCGGCAAATGGCTGTTCAGCTCCTCATAAGTCTCCTCCTCATGCTTCAGACAGCACATCAGTCTGCCGCACACACCGGAAATCTTGGTAGGATTCAAGGAAAGGTTCTGTTCTTTCGCCATCTTAATGGACACCGGAATAAACTCAGACAGATGGGTATGGCAGCACAGACTCCGCCCGCAGATACCAATGCCTCCTACGATCTTCGTCTCATCCCGCACACCGATCTGGCGCAGCTCGATTCTGGTCTTAAATACAGCCGCCAGATCCTTTACCAGTTCACGGAAATCGATCCGACCGTCTGCCGTAAAGTAAAATAATACTTTATTATTATCAAAAGTATATTCTGCCTGAATCAGCTTCATCTCCAGACCATGCTTCCGGATCTTCTCCTGGCAGATCTTAAATGCCTCTTTTTCCTTTTCGCGATTAGCCGCCTCTTTTGCATCGTCCTCCGGTGTCGCAATCCGGATAACCGGCTTCAGGGGCTGCACGATCTTAGCGCTCTCCACCTCTTTTTTCCCGAGTACCACATATCCGTACTCAATTCCCCGGGCAGTCTCCACGATTACATGGTCACCCTTTTTTATATGCAGCTTACCCGGCGCAAAAAAGTATACCTTTCCTGCTGTCCGAAATCTGACTCCAATTACTTTTTCCATCTTAGTTCTCCTTTATTGTCAGGAAAAGCAGCTCCATGGTCAGGTCAAAATTTACATTTGCATTTAACCGCACCCGGGCCGTTTCCAATGCCTTCAAAATACTCTCCAGTCCTTCATAAGAACTCTGACTGGCCGCTACAGAAATGTCCTGAATTTCATCTGAGAAAATCAGAGAATCCGCATGGCGGGTAGCTTTAAACATCAGCACATCCCGATACCATACCATCAAAAGATCCAGATAATCCTGTATGTCCAGTTTAAATTCCGAAACTGCCTTTACACTGTCAATCACTTCATAAAGGTCCATTTCTTTCGCATATTTTACTAATCGAAGCGCATGCTCCTTAATCCTGGAAAAGTTCTCTGACATGGCCAGATTGCAGGCCTTACCCAGATTTCCTCTGGCAAAGGCTGCACAAATCTCCGCCTGATAATCCGGGATCTGCTTCTTTTCCATCAAATATGCTCTCACCTGTTTGTCACGCAGCGGCTTTAGCTTCAACGTCACACATCGGGAAATAATGGTAGGAAGAAACATGCCGCTATTGGTGGTCAGCAGCAAGATCACTCCATAGGCCGGCGGCTCCTCAATGGTCTTCAGCAGCGCATTCTGGGCCTGCACCGTCATCTTCTCTGCCTCATCCACAATGTATACCTTATACGGGCTGCTATAGGGCTTGATCATCATATCCCCGCACAGCTGCTCCCGAATATCCTCTACACCAATACTGCCCGGCTTCTCATGGATCACCCGAATAATATCCGGCTGATTTCCAGTGGCCGCCTGCCTGCAGGACTGGCACTCCATACAGGGTTCCGTCCCTCCCCGGCTGCACTGAAGAGTCTCTGCAAAAGCTGCAGCAATGAGGTTCTTTCCCATACCCTCTTCGCCCTCGAGAATGTAAGCATGAGACACCTTATTCAAAGCGATCGCATTCTGCAAATGTCCAATAATCTGTTCATGTCCGATAATATCTGCAAATCTGCCCATGCTTAAACCTCCCCTCTTTTGCAGGTGTTTCCAGTATAACACAATTTTTCTTAAAGAGATAGTCTTTGTTCTAAAAATAAAAGATAGAAACTTATCCGTTTTCCCGGATAAATTCGCAAATTTCTTCCAAGCAACGCTCCAGGCTGTCATTATAGAACCGCTTCTCTATCTTCTCCGCCAGCACCTTTTCCTCTGCAAAATCTTGGCTGTCCGTTAAAAACCGCCGGCACATCTCCGTATACTTAGGCTGTGGCTGCAGCTTCTCCCTGTTCAAAGCCCGCTGCAGACGCTCTCCATCTTCTACCTCAATATAAATGGGAATGACCTTGTCCCAGCCATAGTACTCCCGCACAGCATGAAAAGAATCCAGCACACCGATCATCAGATAATTTTCCTTTTCCAGCTGGATCAGCTCACTATCAGCCGTAAAATAGTGCCACACACCAAACACGGTGTCATAGGAACGAAGTTCAATCAGCTTTCCTGCATCCCGGATCTGCTCAAGCCCTTCCTCATCCGTAAAAAAATACTCCACGCCCTGGCGCTCTCCCTCCCGAATAGGTCGAGTGGTATAGATAACAATGGGCTTAAGCCCGAGACCCTCGTCCTCCAGCAGCCGCTTGTAAATAGTGTCCTTTCCTGTTGAACTTTTTCCAATAATGTAAAAAATCTTTCCCATGGATTTCCCAAGTCCTTTTCTTTTCTGTTTCTATCTTATCATACCGCAGAAAATCTGCCAACTGTTCCTTTTTCTTTATTTTTTCCCGGGTGCGGGGAGCCCTTCATACATGACTTGAAACAATTCCTTTAGAAATCCCCTGTCATCAACACCCTTTCCTGCTGATTTTCCATATATTCTATAGACCTTGGTACATATGATTATAACACATGAAATATCAGTTGTGAAGAAAAGGCCCTCCTGCCTGTAGAGAAGTTTTTATAGAAATCATTTGCATTGTAGCCGAAAAAGTGGTATTCTTATAATGATTTGAATTTCAAAATATTTTGTTTTAAAAGGAGACTATCATGAGAGATTATTGTATTACCACTGACTCTAACTCTGATCTGCCGCAGGAATACATAGATAAACTGGGAACCACCATCATCCCGCAGTACTATTCTTTTGGCAATATTGTTTATGGTGATGAACTGAACATGCCTCCTGCTGAATTTTATGAACGCATGAAAAATGGCGAGCTGCCCCAGTCTCAGGCCAATAATCCCGCTGTTATCGAAGATAGATTTCGTGCTGTTTTAAACAAGGGCCTGGACATTATCCACATTGCTTTTTCTTCTGCATTGAGCGGCAGCTACAACAATGTTTGTATGGTAGCCAGAGAATTAGCAGAGGAATATACCGATGCTAAAATTACCATTATCGATTCCCTGAATGTTTCTTTGGGTGAAACAATTATGGTCATTCACGCAAATAACCTAAAAGCCAGTGGCGCTTCTTATGAAGAAGTTGTCGCAGCCATTGAAATTTTAAAAGACCATATCAACGTACAAATTACTGTTGATGATTTATTTCACCTGCAGCGCGGCGGCCGTGTCAGCAAAACAACAGCTGTAGTAGGAAGTGCCCTGAATCTGAAGCCCTTCCTCTATGTCAGCGATGCAGGAACCCTTGTCTCTGACGGTACCACCCGTGGCAGAAGGAAATCTCTCAGCACCCTGGTAACACGCATGAAAGCTACCCTTGCTGAGGACACGGACTATTCCCTGCCGGTTGGTATTGTACATGGAAATTGCCTGGAAGATGCACAGTATGTCGCTGAACTTGTGAAAAAGGAAACATCTTTCACAAACATTATCATCAACGACATCAGCCCCAGTATCGGTACTCATGCCGGTCCCGGAGCTTTAGGTCTTCTCTACTATGGAAAAGAAAAAGCCGCCGCAAAATAAAACATGTAAAAAAAGGATCTCTATAAAGTGCACCCCCAAATGTTAGGTAAGATTCATCTAACATTTGGAGGTGCCTTTTTATGTCTAAATACTCTCATGAAGAAAAGATGAAAGCTGCACTTAAAGTTGTTGAAAATAAAATGTCTGCCAAAACCTGTACAAAAATTCTTGAAACGTCTCATGTTTTTGTACAAAACTGGATTGCTCACTACAAACCATTTATCTCTATTTCAGACAGCTGCAAGGTTTGGTATTCTAAATATTCACCGAGGACCTTTGAGTTTGGAAAAACTATTCAAATAAACCGGTTGAACCAGTACAGAAGCTCTGTGCACATTTCGGAAGAATAAACGTGTCCCACGTCTTCCATCAGGTGAAGCTCTATGTACGAGCCGGAGCGGCGCACGGAGTTAACGTATTCCTCCACCATCACCGGGTCCACGGCTCTATCGGCTGTGCCCTGCCATATTTTGATTGGGCACGGCGGAATGAGGACCCGCTCGCCCTCGGCATTGATAAAAGCACGCGTGCGGTACGGATTGAAACCAATGGTCGTCTCATCACTCCATTCCCGGCTCTTGAACCGGTAAATATCAACAATACGGTCCCGGGTGGAGGGCTCGTTTTCCTTTGCGTTCGTCTTATCCCAGGTGCCGATGCAGTAATGCCCATTGACCGTGACGCCATCCATATTAAGGCGCGGGTAAAACATTCCCACTGCCAGGACGACAGAGGGAAACGTATTGACAAAATTCATGGCCACGTGTCCGCCCATGGAAGCGCCGGCAACTAATACTTTTTCTGAAAGATTGTAATGCTTTACGGCATATCGGTAAGCCTTGTAGGCTGCAAAAATATGCTCGGGGCAGCCCATAGTGGTACCGTGGGGCTCCGAACCGCAAACATCCAGCGCGGCATACCCCGCGTCGATGCACTGCTGCACATAGACAATGCCGGCAACGGAGTCATCCGATGCAGAAACATGGGAACCTGCGCCGTGAAACGAAAGAATGAGCGGTGTTTCTTCCCCGTCCGCCGTATAGCTTTCCGGCAAACACAGCACACATTCGCACTCCGCCATTTCCTCTCGGTCGCGGACCTCCCGGGTGGTGGAGGTACTGACATCCCGGAAATGATTGTATTTCACTGTAAAAAAGATGCACTCCCGCAGCTTGCCGCCGTCCGGACCGCCCAAACACAATTCTTTTCTTATTTCCATATACATCCTCCTTGGCGTTCGTTCTTGATCACGTGCAATCTCATCATTCACTTCGCCTCCCTTGTGAATGTACATGCTGCGCGAAAAGTCTATATTTACAAGGTATCTACATACTGTAATTATATTATGTTTAGGACAACTTAACAACAACTTTTAGGAGGCTTTTTATATCAAAAACAGAGAATGCAAGAATATTTCACTTGAAGAATGGCTATGTGTCTATCACTTGTTGCTTGTGGCTGTGGGAACAACACAGAAAATAAGAAAAATCTTAAAAATAATGTAAGTAACCATAGCAAGAAACTACCGATAGTAGCAAAGAAAATGATGATGATGCGGTTCATGATATTTACATAGAAGAAAGCGAAGATGAAGCTTACCAGCTTATATCTATAATGGGGCATGAGGATTTGGTTACTACCCGCAGATATTTGCATGAAGCTAATAATATCATTGCTTCCAGGCATTGTATTTCTCATTTATACTCTATTTTGGGGCAAAAAAAAAGAAGCCTTTCCAGCTCCTTTGAATGAGACATCGGGGATTCGAACCCCGGACAACTTGATTAAAAGTCAAGTGCTCTACCGACTGAGCTAATATCCCATTTTTATTTAATTACATTACAAATGCCCAGAGCCGGAATCGAACCAGC
>JAFTZF010000020.1 GCA_017464645.1 Lachnospiraceae bacterium
AATGATTATTAAGATCTGTATCGTAAGCTCCAACAGGACGAATTGCAGATGGCAAGTTAAGATGGGGAAAACCTCATTTTAACTTGTACTAAATCTTGACATAGGACCAAGACCTAGAATCTAACAATTGGTATGTCGGTTTATGAATCCAGATGGGACAGAGGTTTTGTGCTATTAGCATGGGATATCAAAGAAAAAGTCATAGCGCCTGTTGCTGACCACCTATACCTACAGCCGGATCGGTCAGCTGGTGACAGAAAAATGGTATGATGGGGTCCAGAACGGAAACCTGATCGCCCACTATAAATATGTGTACGACGGAAACGGCAACATCGTCCGTTCTATTGATTTTGGAGCAGAAAAAGAGTATACTTATACCTACGAGAATGGTGTTTTAGCCCGGGCGGCAGAGTATGACATCACCTTCAATACCAGTGAGATTGTCACCGGAAAGACAGACAGCTTTGGACGTAAAGAATTTGATGAGCTGCAGCTAAATGGAACCGGCACCATATCCCGCCGCTTTGCCTACCACGAAGGCAGCGTGACAGAGGAGCACAAGGAGCACCGGAAGAAGAAATCCAATCCCACCACCTCTCTGGTCAGCAGGATCACCTTTGCAGACGGAAGGACCCTGTCTTACGAGTATGATGAGGAAGAGCGGATCACTAAGGTAGTTGTCAGTCAGCAATATTTGATACAGGAGAATATTTGAGTAAAGGATTTAGAATGCAACTGCAGGCACAAATTTTGGGAAAAATGTAGAGATGAATATGAATTTTCACCAACTCTTTTACAAGTAATATTTCATGGTATGATAGAAAGGTAATTTATGGAAGAATATCAACATATTTTGAAAACTGAGATATATGCAATGGCGTTTTTGATAATACTTTGTGTGCTTTTCTGTATAGCGGCAATTATCATAATTATAAAATGTGAATTAGATAAATATATGTATTTATTGGTAATTGTTGGGCTGGTTCTACTAGCCATTTCAATGAATCGTGCTTTTGATTGTATGAAAGATATGAACGAGTCTTTGTATGTAGAGTATGTAGGTACTTATTCATATAGAGGACGAGATACTGTGCGATTGGACGATGATAAGCATACGAAACTGAATGCGGGTTATTGTAATCCTACAGATGATGGAAAGCCGAGAATTATCATATATGCGAAAAACACGAAAATTATTGTTGATAGTAAAGATTGCGAATAACTATTAATAGAAAGCCATCTGATAGAACTGTTTTTAAAACAATTCTACTCAGATGGTTTTTTTATCCCACATTATTTTCCGGCAACTCCTGCAAGAACCCCGGCAGCCCGGAGCCCAACTACAACAGCTCCTTCAAACACTCCAGAAGCTCCGTATTCTTTTCCGGGCTCATGAAGCAGAACCGGAAGAAGCGGTTGCTGAGGAAGGGGAAGGTGGAGCAGTTGCGGATCATGAGACCCCGACGGATTGCATGGTCGAAGAGCTGGTCTGCGTCCACGTCTTCTTTCAGGATCTTCACCAGCATAAAGTTGGCGGTGGGCTTGTAGACCTTTACGGTGGGGAGGGCGGCCAGTTCCTGATAGCAGCGCTCCCGCTCGGAACTGATCAGGGCTCGGGTCTGCTGAATGTAGTCGGCATCTGTAAACATCAGCTCGCCGGCCACGGCGGCCAGGCTGTTGATGGTCCAGGGGTTCTTTTGGGTATTGATACGTTTGATCAGGTCCGCATTGCCGGTGATGGCATAGCCCAGGCTCAGTCCCGGAGAGGCAAAGAATTTGGAAATGCCCCGCAGGATCACCAGGTTGTTGTAATAATGAGTCAGGGGTACACTGGATACGGCTTCCACGTCCGGTGCAAATTCCACATAGGTCTCGTCCACCATGACACAGATGTCATACTGCTTGCAGGTATCCAGAATCTGACGCATGGAGTCCTGAGTAATTGCAGTGGAGGTGGGGTTGTTGGGATTGCAGATGACCAGCAGGTCAATGGATGCATCCAGGCTGTCGCACAGGTGATCGGTATCCAGCAGGAAATCCGCAGCCTCCTGCAGAGGGTAGTAGAGGGAGGTGCCGCTCTCCAAAGAGATTTCCCGCTCGTACTCGGAATAGGTGGGCCCGATGATCATGGCCTTTTTTGGATGCTCCAGCTGGATAAACAGGGAGATCAGCTCTGTGGAGCCATTTCCTACCACCACATTTTCCGGAACCGTGCCGGCATAATCTGCGATGCATTTTCGCAGGGCTGCGTAATCCCGGTCCGGATAAGAAGTAATACAGTCGATCTTGTCAATGAGGGTAGCCCGCATCTTGGGAGAGATGCCCAGGGGATTCACATTGGCGCCAAAGGAAGTGATGTCTTCCTTTTTGATTCCGTACACGGCCTGGATTTTCTCCAGGTCACTTCCGTGAAAATGATCTTTATGCTTTAACATTCTAAATTCCTCTTTTCTTTCCACTTTCCATCTTGGGGATTTAGTGGTATACTTATTATAACTGCAAGGGTCTTTGGTTACAAGTGCCAAAAATGGATTTTGGAGGAATACGGGTGCGGGAAAAGATAGAACGTTTTGCCAATGGAAAATTTGAATACGAAAAGCAGACGCTTTTGGTGTCGGAGTCACGGATCGCATTTTCCGTGGCGGTGGACAGCGTCACAGAAGGGGAGTTTACCATCTCGTCAGGTACAGAGAAACACATCAAGGGAATCGTCTATTCCTCCACCGGCCGCATGAAGGTGGAGAATCCTTCCTTCCTGGCCAGAACTGTGCGTATCCGCTATACCTTTGATGCCGGAGGCATGTACGGCTCGGAAGTGGAGGAGGGCTTCTTCAGTCTGGTGACAGATGTGGGAGAGTACCACCTTCCCTATCGGATCACGGCGGAGCTGCCGGAGAATGCCGAGCGGGACAGCTATGCCTACTTTATTTCCGCAGACCCCATAGAGCCCCTTCCTGCAGAGAAGACCCGGGACAATTCCTCTGAAACCGTTGTGGAAGTGGCCGAGGGCACAGGGGAGGTTCTTTCCCATGAGGAGGCCATGCGTCTGGCGGCGCTGATCTTGAAGAGCAAGCAGATGCAGCCGGGACAGTTCGCGCGGCTGACCCAGACCTATGAGGCGGAGCCCGACAGGGAATTGCTGGCAAATATCTGCAGTATTTTAATTAAAAATGATCGGATGGATGAGGAGAGCTTTCTGTGGTATCGCCGGGGCGTTTTGCAGGAAGTAAAGATCACCAATCTGTATGAATATTTCATTCAGGCTGCGCCGGAGGAATACCGGGAGCCGCTGCCTAAGAATGTGCTTTTGTATTTCCTTTACAACAACACCTTGTCCGCAGTGAAAAAGGCCTTTGTCTATGCCAATGTGGTCCGCTGCCAGGACAGCAGCTCCGGTCTGTACCGGGAGTATCGCAGAGTCATTGAGCCCTTTATGCTGGAACAGCTGGTGCAGCGTAAGATCAGTGAAGACCTGGCTGTGATCTACGAAGCATTCCTGGTGGACAGCCTGCTGACCATCGACTTTGCCGAGGCTTTGGCGGATGTGATGTTCATCCGCAGGCTGGAGTGCAAGGACCCGCGGATCAAGCAGATACAGGTGCTCTATGAGCCCCTGACCCAGAGACTCATTTACCCGGTGAAGAACGGCCGGGCTTATATCCCGATTTATACAGCCGGCGCCAAGATCCTGCTTATGGATTCCCAGGGAAACTGCTATACATCCAGTGTTCCCTATACCCTGACCAGACTCATGGACGAGCGGCGGTACATAGACCAGTGCAGGGTACTGCTGAAATACCATGCGGGGCTGTACCTGTATTTGTGTGACGGAACATCCCGCAGCCATGTGCTGAATAAAGAAAATATTGATGTCTATAAACAGGTTCTGCAGATCAGCGGATTTACCGACAGCTACTGCCAGGGAGTGCGGCAGGAGATCATCCAGTACTATTATGCAAATCACGAGCTGGATGAGCTGGACGAGGAGTTCTTCTCTGCCCAGGCGGAGTCCATGCTTCCTACAGACCGGGCAAAATATGTGGAGATCCTTATCTTGCGCAGATTATATGACAGAGCCTGGGAGCTGGTGGAGCGTTACGGATATTCGCTGCTGCGCTCCAAGATCCTGGTGCGTCTGGCTATCTGGCGGATCCGGGAGCTGGAGTACACCCGGGATGAGTATTTACTGAAGCTGTGTTATCGGGTCTTCTGTGAGAAGAAGTACAATGAGAGCATTCTGGACTATCTGGCAGAGTATTATCAGGGCGATATTGAGTCCATGCTGGCTATCTGGCGTGCAGGCCGGGAGTTTGAGGTCAATGTGTTTGACCTGGAAGAGCGGATCTTAAGTCAGATGCTCTTTACAGAGGAGCTTTCTGAGGAAGCCTTCGAGGTGTTTGTGGACTATGAGAGAACCGGCGGCAATTCCCTGGTGAGCAATGCGTATCTGTCATATCTGGCCCACAGGGACTTTGTCCTGGATCAGAAAATACCCGACCGGGCCTTTGCCTTTTTGGAGACGGCCATTGCCTGGGAGATCGATCTGCCGGATGTGTGCAAGCTGTCTTATCTGCGGTATTTGTCCCACCAGGGATATTTAAGTGAGTCCCAGCAGCTGCGGGCCAATTTGCTGGTAAAAGAATTCCTGTACCGCCGTCTGCGGTTTGGATTCATGAAGGAACTGATGCAGCGCCTGGGCAAGCCCCATACGCTGGAGGACAAGACCTTTGTGGAATACCGGGCCAATCCGGGGCATAAGGTGGTCATCCACTATGTGCTGGAGACACCGGGGCAGGATGCCTGCAGCTACGTGGCAGAGCGCATGTACCCCGGCGGAGCAGGCGTGTTTGTAAAAGAATTTACCCTGTTCTACGGAGAACGGCTGACTTATTTTATTACAGAGACCATGTCAGATGGCAGTGAGCAGAGCACGCCTCACAGAAGCATCAGCGGCGATCAGGAGGAATCTCTGGAGACGGGAAGTAAGTATGCGGCCATTTATGAGATGTATCGTTCTGTGAGAGAGGGAAGAGATGCCCGGCTCATGGAGCAGCTGGAGGACTATCGGAAGCAGCAGTATCTGGTGGAGACGCTGTTCCGGCTGAAATAGATGGAGAAATCGGAAACGAGCAGTCAGAAAAAGGACGAAGATAAATGGAACAATTTGTAATCGGAATTGATTTAAAAGAAGAATATTCCCAGATCAGCTGTTGGAAGAGCGGTGCTTCCGAGCCCCAGTCCATTTCTGTGGTGACCGGAGAAGAGCGGTATCGGATCGCAGCGGCCGGTACGGAGGAATTGCTGAAGAAGGCCATGCGGCTGCTGCGGCCCTATGGGAAGCTGGGAGAAGCGGCGGCAGTGGTATTCTCCGTGCCGGAGACCAGCCCCCAGGTGGTGGAGCAGGTGAAGGTAGCTGCCATGCGCATGGGTATCCAGGAGGAAAAGATCTATGTGCAGACGGATCACGAGAGCTTCTGCTCTTATGTCATGCATCAGCCAAGAGAGATTCACACCCATCATGTGGCCCTGTTTTCTTACGAAGGCCATGTGCTGAAGGCTTCCCTGCTTTTACTCAATCAGAAGCAGCAGCCGGCTCTGGCCCGTGTGGAGACTGAGGCGGACTGGGAGATTACAGGCATGCAGGACCTGACGAAGGAAGAGCAGGACGCATATTTTGCAGCTCTCATCCGCCGGGTCTTTGAGCAGAAGATCATATCTGCAGCCTATCTGCTGTGAGAGGGCTTTGAAGAGCGTTGGTACGAAAAATCCCTGCAGCTTTTGTGCGCGGGCAGGCGGGTTTTTGCAGGAAGTAACCTGTTTGCCAAAGGAGCCTGCTATCGTGCGGCCGAGCTGGTGGGAGAAGAAGCTCCCAAGCCCTATCTGTTCTTTGGAGCAGATAAGATTCCCTGCAATGTGGGGATCCGGATCTTGAACGGACAGCGGGACGGAATGCAGGTGCTGATACCGGCGGGAGTGAACTGGTATGAAGCCAAGGCGAAGTGCGAAGTGCTGCTGTATGATAAGCCGGTGGTAGAGATCTTGTTCCAGCCCTTGAAAGGCGAGACTATGCTGAAGGAGAGCATTCTGCTGGATGGACTGCCTCAGCGGCCGGCCCGGACTACCCGGCTGAAGGTACAGGTATCCTTTACCCGTGCGGCCCAGTGTCAGGTGCAGATACTGGATCTGGGATTCGGAGAACTGTATCCGGCTACGGATCTGATGTGGAACGAGACGGTGGAACTGTAGGAGGGAAAGACAATGTGTGCAGTGATTTTATGTAAGCATAAGCGGGCGGCCGTTCCCTACGAGATCGAAAGCATGGGAATCCATTTGTATTCCATGGAGGAGCTGGCCTATTTCCTTTACGAAAATGTATATCTGGTGGATCGCAAGATCCTTGGTCCCCGGCTGTTCCGATGGATCGGTGAGGAGATTGGAGATGAGGCCCTGGCTCAGCGGCTGGAAAAGGGCAGCGAGTCCGGCACCGGCATTCCCAATCTGATCCTGACCATTTTGCGGGAAATCGATTATTATACAAAGGATGAGCTGAGTCTGCTGTCTGAGCGGATGAAGAAGCTGTCCACCTATCAGGAGCAGGAGCGGTTAAAGCTTCGGGCAGATGAGTATTTCATCAACGGAAACTATCAGGCTGCCATTTACGAATATCAGAAGATCCTGGACATCCGTCAGAGCGACCGCCTGGGCGTGGAGTTTTATGCCCATGTGTGGAACAACCTGGGCGTGTGCTATTGCCGTCTGTTTCTGTTTTATAAGGCTTCCAAAGCCTTCCGCACCTCTTATCAGTACCAGAAGGACCAGGAGGTATTGCGTTCCTATGTGTATGCCTTGAACTTCTGCCTGTCCGAGGAGGATTTTGAGGAGGCCATGGAGCTGCAGAATATTCACGGAGAGCAGCTGGCGGCCATGGTAGAGCGGCTGGAGCAGCTGACTGCTGAAGCAAATGAGCACTTTACCGTGGATGCAGATCCAAGGGAAAGCCTGTACAGATTGCGCAGAGAATATCACAAAAATATAAAGTATTCTTAAGTTTTATAGACCATGAGAGAAAAAGCCTGCCGGTTGACAGGTTTTTTTCCTTGTGATACCATTACGGGTGTATCTGAAGCCCGGGTATATGGGCGGAAAGAGAGGAGTTCTATGAAAAAGAAGATCATAAGTTTATTATTGTGCCTGAGTATGACAGCTGCGTTGTTTTCCGGATGTGGGGTCCAAAAAGACACTCCGGAATCCACCAATACAGACGCTGAGGATGCAGAAGAGGCTGCCGAGGAGGATGGCGAGGAGTCTGTGGAAACTGAGGTAAAACCCCGGTTTGTAGTAGGCTTTGATGCCGGCTTTGCGCCTTACGGATATCAGGATGGATCCGGTGAATATGTGGGTTTTGACCTGAGTGTGGCGCAGGCAGTTTGCGACTATCTGGGCTGGGAGTTGGTAAAGAAGCCCATCGTCTGGGAGGAAAGAGACCAGGAGCTGGAGTCCGAAGCCATTGACTGCATTTGGAACGGATTTAGCATGAATGGCAGAGAAGAACTGTACGAATTCACAGACCCCTATATTGATAACAGTCAGGTGTTTGTAGTGACTGCAGAGTCCGAGATTACCGATTGGAAGGATTTAAAGGGCAAGGAAGTGCTGGTACAGGCAGGTTCCTCTGCGCTGCAGGCGCTAAGCACTGAGGAGTCCGAGGATGAGGAATTTGCGGATACTATGAAAAAGTTAAAGAAGTCCTTTGGAGAGCTGACTGAGGTTTCTGATTACAGCAGTGCCTTTGATATGTTGGAATCAGGTGAAGCAGATGCAATCGCCATGGATATCAGCGCGGCCCAGTATCAGATGGATCAGCGGGAAGAAGGAACCTTTATCATCCTGGAAGAAGCCATTGTGGCAGAGCAGTATGCGGTGGGCTTCAAGCTGGGAAATACACAGATGCGTGACCTGGTGCAGGCAGTGCTGTATGAGCTGTTAGATGACGGCACGATCAAAGCTCTTGCCAAGGACGCTGAAGGCAGATGGGATGTATCAGAGATCATTTGCCTGGGAAAATAAAAGGAAATTCAATAAGATAAAAGGAGAGAAAGTATGAGTACAGATTGCTACCAGAGCCCTTTGTCTGAGCGTTATGCCAGCAAAGAAATGCAGTACATTTTTTCACCGGATATGAAGTTCCGCACCTGGAGACGGCTGTGGATCGCCCTGGCAGAGACCGAGAAGGAATTGGGGCTTCCCATTACCCAGGAGCAGATCGATGAGTTAAAGGCTCACCAGGATGACATTAACTACGACGTGGCAAAGGCAAGAGAAAAAGAAGTGCGCCACGATGTCATGTCCCATGTATATGCCTACGGACAGCAGTGTCCCAAGGCCAAGGGAATTATCCATTTGGGAGCCACCTCCTGCTATGTAGGAGACAATACGGATATTATTGTCATGGACGAGGCGCTGAAGCTGGTTCGCAAAAAGCTGGTAAATGTGATCGCAGAGCTGGCCAGGTTTGCGGAGACCTATAAGGCACAGCCCACCCTGGCATTTACCCATTTCCAGCCGGCCCAGCCTACTACGGTAGGAAAGCGGGCCACCCTGTGGATGCAGGAGTTCTGCATGGATCTGGAGGATCTGGAGTATGTACTCAGTACTCTGAAGCTGCTGGGTTCCAAGGGAACCACCGGTACTCAGGCAAGCTTCCTGGAGCTGTTTGACGGAGATCAGGAGACCATTGACAAGATCGATCCCATGATCGCAAAGAAGATGGGCTTTGAGCAGTGCTATCCTGTATCTGGCCAGACCTATTCACGTAAGGTGGATACCCGTGTGCTGAATGTGTTGGCAGGTATTGCAGCCAGCGCTCACAAGATGTCCAATGACATCCGTCTGCTGCAGCATTTAAAAGAAGTGGAAGAGCCCTTTGAAAAATCTCAGATCGGTTCCTCTGCCATGGCTTACAAGAGAAACCCCATGCGCAGCGAGCGTATTGCGTCTTTGTCCCGCTATGTGATGGTAGATGCGCTGAATCCGGCCATTACCTCTGCCACACAGTGGTTTGAGAGAACTCTGGATGATTCTGCCAACAAGCGTCTGTCCATTCCCGAAGGCTTCCTGGCTATCGACGGTATCCTGGACCTGTGCCTGAACGTGGTAGACGGTCTGGTGGTATATCCCAAGGTAATCGAGAAGCGCCTTATGTCTGAGCTGCCCTTCATGGCTACCGAGAACATCATGATGGATGCGGTAAAGGCAGGCGGAGACCGTCAGGAGCTCCACGAGCGTATCCGCGAGCTTTCTATGGAAGCGGGCAGGAATATAAAGGTAAATGGTCTGGAAAACAATCTGCTGGAGCTGATCGCGGCAGACCCGGCCTTCAATCTTTCTCTGGAAGACCTGCAGAAGACTATGGATCCGTCCAAGTATACAGGCAGGGCAAAAGAGCAGGTGGATGCATACTTAGGCAAGGTGATTCAGCCGCTGCTTAGTCAGTATGCAGATATGATTGGCATGAAAGCCGAGATTAATGTATAAAGAGGAAAATCAGTGAGACAGTTATACGAGCAGATAGGCGGGCAGCAGGAAGTCCGCCACACTCTGATTGAAATAAAGGCCGTTCTGAAGGATGAAGAGAAAAAGAAACAGCTGCAGCAGTTATTTGATGTGCAGCCCCGGGTGCTGGCAGATTGCCTGAAGCATGAGGACCCGAAGGTTCGCAAGAATGCGGCTCTGATCCTGGGTGAACTGCAGGGACAGGAGATTCCCAAGTGGCTTTGGACAGCCTACGAGCAGGAGGAGCAGCTGCTTGTCAGGGGAGATTATCTGAAAGCTCTGGCAGCTTTTGACTGCAGTCCTTATCTGGAGGCGTTAAAAGGGCGCCAGAAGGAGTTGGAAGAGGCCCAGGCAGATAAGCATCTGCGCCAGGAGTTGATGGAACTGCGCAAGCTGTTATTCCGACAGGAAACGCAGAAAGGGCATGCTTTTACAGGATATGAAGAGCCTGTGGATGTGCTTCTTATGACTAATAAAGGTCATGAGCGCCTGCTTGCGTCTCAGGTAAAAGAAGTGCTGGGCGAGGAAGTGAACCTGCGTCTTATCAAGGGCGGAGTGCAGGCTGTTCAGGTGCAGATAGAGAAGCTGTTGCCGCTTCGCACCTATCGGGAGCTGCTGTTCTGTCTGAAAGGAAGCAAGCGGATGCCTGCAGAAGACGCGGCAGAGCTGTTGATGCAGACAGATTTACCGGAGTTGCTGGGACGACTCCATGAGGGAGAGGGCCCCTATTATTTCCGCATTGACTGCAAAAGTTCCATGGACTTAGGGCAGCGCAGCGCATTTTGTAAGCGCCTGGCTGTGCAGCTGGAGGAAAGATCCGGCGGAGCCCTGCGAAATGCACCTTCCGCTTATGAAATTGAAATTCGTTTTGTGGAGAATAAAGAAGGCAGCTTTTATCCGCTGCTGAAGCTCCACACACTGCCCGACAAGCGGTTTGCTTATCGGAAATATACGGTGGCGGCTTCCATGGCGCCGGTGCAGGCAGCTCTTTGCATGGAGCTGGCAGCGCCTTATCTGAAGGAACAGGCACAGGTGCTGGATCCCTTCTGTGGTGCGGGGACCATGCTGCTGGAGCGAAACTACAAGCTGCACGCCAACACCTTATACGGAATTGACCTGTATGCGCCTGCTATTGAGGGCGCCAGAGCCAATGCAGAAATTGCAGGAGTACCGGCTCATTTCATCAATCGGGATTCCTTAAGCTTTACCCACGGCTACCTGTTTGATGAAATCGTTACCAACTTTCCTACCAAAGGCAAGAGTCTGGATGCACATGGACTGGACTGTCTGTACGGACAGTTTCTGGACAAGGCAGAAAGGCTGTTAAAGCCTGAAGGAATGATTTTACTCTACGCCCACGACAGGGGATATGTGAAAAAGCACCTGCGGATGAGACCTCAGTGGGAATTGACAGAAGAGTGGTGTATCAGTGAAAAAGAGGGAACCTGGCTGTTTTGCATTCAGCGGATGAAAAGATAAAAAAGGAAATAGAAAAGGCGCTGCGAAATGCGGCGCCTTTTTCAAGGAGAAATGATACGGCTTATGCAGATTATTCCAGATTCAGCCGTTTGCTGAGAAAATGCCTTGTGATCAGGAAGGCTCCCACAGCCAGAAGCAGTGTTGCCAGAAGGCTTAGCCAGGTAAAGAGCCTGGTATCCATGATGGAAACAAGATCATAATAGGTGTCTTCGTTGCCAAATGCCATGAAGATAACCAGAAGTGTACTGAACAGATTGGCTACAACGGAGATGCCGATGTAAATGGCAGCAGAGATCAGCAGCTTGCACTGATTGAAACTGTATCCAATGGACATGCACATGTAAACTAACAGAATAGACAAGGCGGAACTCAACAGGGAGTTAAGGATGACTTCCACTGTATCCAGGAAAGAAACGGGTTCATAAGTGGAGAGGATGCCATAGGATCCAAACACTTCTGTCATCAGGTCCTGACTGACAAGTAAAACAGAGAAGATGATGCAGAAGGAGTTAACAAAAACCCAGAACATGGTTGTCAGCAGCTTGCTCCAGATGTGCTGGGCAGATGTTACCGGCAGGGTGTGGGTCAGGTAGCCCTCATCGGAAAACCAGTTCTGCCGTGGCCGCAGTATGTAGAGATATACATAGGTAAGGACGATGACTGCAAATAAAGCCAGCACATAGAGGAAGGCCAGGGACAGGTGCATAAAGAAAAAGCGGTCCGACATGCGTTCCATGGCAAGTTTCACATAAAAGTGGCCCAGAATGGAAACGCCGATCAGTGCCAGGTGGAGCGGCAGAAGTAAGCGGACAACTGCTTTGGATTCGTATTTTAATAATTTTCTCAGCATCGGAACACCTCCCTGAATAAAGCGTCTACGGATTTTCCTTCATGGGAACGGATATCGTCCACCGATCCGGCCAATACGATCCGGCCGTTCTGAATAAAAACTGCGTCATCCAGCACGGATTCAATATCGGAGATCAAGTGGGTGGAAATAAGCACCGTAGCGTTTGTACTATAATTAGTGATGATTGTCCGTAAAATATAGTCCCGGGCAGCCGGATCCACGCCGCCGATGGGTTCGTCCAGGCAGTACAGATCTGCATTTCGGCTCATGACCATGATCAGCTGTACTTTTTCCTTGGTACCCTTGGACATGGTGCTTAAGCGGTCGTTCACATTGATGTTCAGCCGCTGCAGCATTTCCAGGGCGCGGTTTTCATCAAAGTCGGTATAGAAATCCTTAAAGAAACGGATGATGTCAGTAACCTTCATCCAGCTGTTAAAATAGGTCCGCTCCGGAAGATAGGAAACCACTTTTTTGGTTTCTGCGCCGGGTGCTTTTCCATTGATAAAAATTTCGCCGGAAGAGGGTGTCAAAAGTCCGTTGATGAGCTTGATAAAGGTGGTCTTGCCACTTCCGTTGGGCCCCAGAAGACCGATGATGCGACCGCGATCCAAGGTCACGTTTAAATGATCCAGGGCTGTTTTGTCACCGTATCGTTTTGTTAACTCACGGCATTCCAATAATGGTGTCATTCACATATCCTCCTTCATGGTTTCTTCTATGCAAAGCAGAATTTCCTGCTTTTCCAGGCCCAGCTGCATCATGGCCTGCAGAAATTGCCGGGACTGTTCTTTTGCAAGAGTGTTCTTGATGTCCTGCACTTTTTGCAAGTCCTCTGAAATAAAGTGGCCGCTGGTGCGGTGGGAACAAACAAGCCCGCTTCGCTCCAGTTCGATCAGCGCCTTCTGCATGGTGTTGGGATTGACGGCCGCTTCCGCAGCAAGGTCCCGCACAGAAGGAAGTCTGTCGCCGGGCTGATAAATGCCGGAAATAATATCGGATTGAATCCTGTCAGCAAGTTGCAGATAGATGGGTCTGGAATTGTCCAGCAACCATGCCATAGTATTCCTCCTTTTCTGAGTTTGTTTTCCCACAGAACGAGCTGTTTGGGAAAAAGATAAATTGTATTACTATATTAATACAATAATAGAACAAAAGAAAAATGTCAAGTCTGTCTTGTGAAATCCGAAAAAATGGTGTAAGATAAAAACGCATAATGTCTATATGTTTTTGACCAAGGATATGGGAGCCCGGGCAACCAGGCCCGCGGAAAGAGGAGTAGAAAAAATATGTACAGAGAGATTGCGAAATTAGTGCTGTACCGGGATTTGGGAGAGGATAGCATTCTGCTGAAGCTGTCCGATATTTTCCATGATTTCGACCAGGGTGACTACGATAAAGCCGGTTTGACCACCCGGATCTATGAGCAGATGAAAGCGCTGTTGGATCTGTCTACCATTTACGGATTTGACAAGAATCTGTGGCACAATTATCTGACCTTTATTCTGCTGATGAATGAGAATTCTTTCAGCATGACCAGTGAAAAGGTGGGAGCCAATGAGGGAAGTGTGAATCACTTTGCCAAGGGAGATTTCAAAGTGTTCAAGAAATTATTTGACTTTGATTTCGGCCCCATTGAAAAGGCGCTGGACATCGACTGCTTTACCACCGTGTGCAACTATAAGGCCATCGGAAAGAAAGAGCGCATGTACAACAAGAATGTCAGCGAGAAGGTTCAGGCGGTCAGCCTTCAGATCGAGCAGGCAGCCGATGAAGAAGAGATTTTCCGCATTGTGACAGATTTTTATGCGGCCTACGGCGTGGGCATGTTTGGTCTGAACAAGGCCTTCCGGATCCGTCATCTGGAGGACGGAGTGGAGTTCCTGCCGGTGAACAATACAGACAAGGTAATGCTGAGCGATCTGATTGGCTATGAGATCCAGAAAAAGAAGCTCATTGACAATACAGAAGCATTTATCAAGGGACTGCCGGCTAACAATGCCTTGCTCTTTGGTGACGCGGGTACGGGAAAGTCCACCAGTATCAAGGCCATTCTCAATGAGTACTATGACCAGGGCCTGCGTATGATCGAGATCTACAAGCATCAGTTCCAGGACCTGTCAGCAGTCATTGCACAGATCAAGAACCGCAATTACAGGTTTATCATTTACATGGATGACCTTTCCTTCGAGGAATTTGAAATTGAATATAAATTTTTAAAGGCAGTTATTGAAGGAGGCATGGAGACCAAGCCGGACAATGTGCTGATCTACGCCACATCCAATCGCCGCCATATTATTCGGGAAACCTGGGGCGACAGAAGTGATGTGGAGCAGAATGAAGGCATGCATCGGTCCGATACCATGCAGGAAAAGTTATCTCTGGTGGCCCGGTTTGGTGTGACCATCAATTTCTCCAAACCCAGCCAGAAGGAATACTTCAAGATCGTAACAGAATTAGCAAAGCGTTATCCGGAGATTACATTATCCGAAGCGGAGCTGTGTGCAGAAGCCAACAAGTGGGAGCTGAGCCACGGCGGCATTTCCGGAAGAACTGCGCAGCAGTTTATCAATTATATAGCTGGAAAGGAAGGCGTTTAGACCATGGGAGGATTTTTTGCAACAGTTTCCAAAACAGATTGTGTATTTGATTTATTTTTCGGTACGGACTATCATTGTCACCTGGGTACCCGCAGAGGCGGTATGATCGTGTATGGCAAAGATGGATTTGATAAGGCTATTCATAATATTGAGAATGCGCCTTTCCGTACCAAATTTGAAAAAGATTTCAATGAGATGAAAGGCTACATGGGCATCGGCTGCATTTCGGATTTTGAGCCCCAGCCCCTGTTGATCCGTTCCCACCATGGCACCTATGCCATTGCTACAGTGGGTAAGATCAACAATAAAGATGCCTTGATCAAGCGTTGTTTTGAAAATAGCAAAACCCACTTTTTGGAGATGAGTGTAGGAGATGTAAATAACACTGAGCTGGTGGCATCTCTGATCAATCAGCAGGAGAACCTTTTGGAAGGCATCCGCTATGCCCAGGATGTGATCGATGGTTCTATGACCATTCTGATCATGACTCCCAAGGGAATTTATGTAGCCCGTGATAAGATGGGCCGTACACCGGTGGCCATCGGTAAGAAAGAGGGCGCTTACTGTGCCGTATTCGAGAGCTTTGCTTACCTGAATCTGGGCTATGAGCCGGAAAAAGAACTGGGACCGGGTGAAATTGTAGTCATGACTCCCGATGGAGTGCAGACCCTGTGGGCTCCCGGAAAAGAGATGAAAATCTGTACTTTCCTGTGGGTATATTACGGATATCCGTCCTCTTCTTATGAAGGTGTCAGCGTAGAGCAGATGCGTTACCGCTGCGGTGAACTGTTGGCAAAGGCAGATATGGAGCACAATGTGCATCCTGATACGGTAGCAGGTGTGCCCGACTCCGGAACTGCCCACGCGGTAGGCTATGCAAACTACTCCGGTGTGCCGTTCTCCCGGCCGTTTATTAAATACACACCTACATGGCCCAGGTCCTTTATGCCCACCATGCAGCGCCAGCGGGATCTGATCGCAAAGATGAAACTGATCCCTCTTCATGACCTGATCCAGGACAAGAGCCTGCTGATGATTGACGACTCTATCGTGCGGGGAACCCAGCTGCGGGAAACCACGGAGTTCCTGTATCGCAGCGGTGCCAGAGAAGTACATATCCGCCCCGCCTGCCCGCCCATCATTTACGGCTGCAAGTTCCTGAATTTCTCCCGTTCCACCTCCGAGATGGACCTGATTTCCAGAAGAGTCATCAAGCAGTTGGAGGGCGAAGGCAAGGAGCCGGATCTGGAGGCATATACCAACCCGGAAACCCAGCAGTATCAGAACATGGTAAATGAGATCTGCAAGCAGCTGAACTTTTCCAGCCTGCGGTATCACAGACTGGACGATATGCTGGAGTCTGTAGGAATCGAGCCCTGTAAGCTGTGTACCTACTGCTGGACCGGTAAAGAATAAAATCCAAAAGACAATTCGCATTTCAAGAAAAAGCTAAC
This sequence comes from Lachnospiraceae bacterium, assembly GCA_017464645.1. Next base: position 15,936 of record JAFTZF010000020.1, read on the forward strand.
AGGTCTCTTTGAAGTATTTTACGGATAGCCCTCTTTGCAAACTCCCTTCGGTCGAACATGCAAAGCCGGGCTATCTTTTTACTCTAAAATTCTTCCGTCTGTAGAGATAGTCACTACTCTCCAGGGAATGAATTTTCCGCTTGCTTGCAGGGCACGTTTTGCTGCGTTTTCAATTCCGCCGCAGCAGGGTACTTCCATGCGGACAATGGTAACGCTCTTGATATTATTGTTTGCAATGATGTAGGTCAGCTTTTCGGTGTAGTCCCCTTCGTCCAGCTTGGGGCAGCCGATCAGTGTAATATGGTTGCGGATGAACTCGTTGTGGAAGTTTCCGTAGGCATAGGCACTGCAGTCAGCTGCGATGAGCAGATTGGCGTTGTCGAAGTAGGGAGCCTGGGGCGGCACCAGCTTGATCTGTACAGGCCACTGTGCCAGCTGGCTTGTGGCAGGGGCCGCAGCAGTTGTACTGCAGGGAGAGGGTTCCCGTTTGATAGCCTTGGCATTGGAACCGGGGCAGCCGCAGGGAAGCTTCTGGGGAGCCTTTTTCTCCTTGGCAGCAAGGACAGCCGCTTCGTTGTAAGCGGGAGCCTCTCTTTCCTCAAAAGAGATTGCATTTGTGGGACAGGCCGGCAGGCAGTCTCCCAGACCGTCGCAGTAATCTTCCCGGGTGAGCTTTGCCTTCCCGGCTATCATTTCAATGGCGCCTTCGTGGCAGGCGGCAGCGCAGGCACCGCAGCCGTTGCATTTTTCTTCATCAATCTTAATAATTTTTCTGATCATATCATTTCCTCCATTTATAAAAAAATTGAAAAGCAATTTGACTTTCCAGATGCATTATAATACAATAAATCTAATAAAACTGTTGTTTTTACAACGGAAAGAAGATTTTTATGAAAAAATATATTTCAATTTTGAAACGAACCACACTGTTTGCAGGTGTGGGAGAGGATGAGATCTCTTCTATGTTGGGTTGCCTTCAGGCAAAGCTCTCCATTTATAAAAGGGGCCAATACGTTTTTCGGCAGGGAGAACACCTGAGCAGCCTTGCTGTTCTGGTAGAGGGAAGCCTTCATATCCAAAGGGAAGACTATTGGGGGAACCGCAGTATTATCAATGACATAGGTATAGGTGAGCTGGTGGGAGAGGCCTACATTGCCCCTGACAGCGGCCCGCTGCCAAACGATGTGGTGGCGGTAGAGGACAGTGTGGTAATCTTTTTTGATGTGAAACGGGTGCTGACTGTCTGTTCCTCCGCCTGCAGGTTTCATTCCATGGTGGTGCAGAATCTGTTCTTTGCCATATCAGAAAAAAATCGAAAACTGGTACAAAAGCTGGGACACATGGAGAAACGCTCCACCCGCGAAAAACTGATCTCTTACCTGTCGGAAGAGGCCAGGCGACAAAACAGCGGTACCTTTACCATTCCTTTCAATCGCCAGCAGCTGGCGGATTTCCTGTCGGTGGATCGCAGTGCCATGTCAAATGAGCTGTGCAAAATGCGGGATGACGGGCTGTTGACCTTTGAGAAGAGCAGATTCACATTATTATAAGGAATTTGAAAGATATATTGACAAATATCTATGTAACATATATAATAATACATAGATAAATGTCTATGGGAGATGGAGTTGTTGCAGATAGATGAAAAGAAGACAGCCGTAATATTTAAAGCTCTCGGTGATGAGAACCGGATTCGCATTCTGAAGCTTTTGCGTACAGGTGAAAAATGCGCCTGCAAGCTGTTGGAGGAAATCAATGTAACCCAACCTACCCTTTCCCATCATATGAAAATTCTCTGTGATTCCGGCATCGTAATCGGTCGGAAAGAGGGCAAGTGGATGCATTATTCCATTTCCGAAGAAGGAGCCGGATATGCAGGAGAGTGTCTGCAGGCTTTGACTACTCTGGGATACGGTTGTGAAAATAAGTCATGTTGTGAAAAGTAAAGGAAGTTGTTACCTTTCCTCATGACTTCTTTTAAGTATTACAAATAGATACATTTCAATATAACGATATGAGAGGAGGACGTATTTATGAGCGGATTAAAAGCTGCATGGAATTTCTTTCAAACAGAAATTCTTGGGATGAACTGGCTAAGCAGGCTCATAGGGGCCGGGCTGGAGGCCTGTGGGGTGGATACCGCTGGCAGGCTCGGCGGCAGTATCCAATTTTTTATCTATGATGTGATCAAGATCATGCTATTGCTGGGTGTTCTGATTTTGCTGATTTCGTATATTCAGAGTTTCTTTCCGCCGGAGAGAACCAGGAAGATACTGGGTAGATTTCACGGCATTGGTGCAAACATGGTGGCGGCCCTGCTGGGGACGGTAACACCTTTCTGTTCCTGCTCGTCGATTCCGCTGTTTATTGGATTTACGAGCGCAGGCTTGCCCCTGGGGGTAACCTTTTCCTTCCTCATTTCTTCGCCTATGGTGGACCTGGGAAGCCTGGTGCTGCTCATGAGCATCTTCGGGTGGAAGGTGGCTTTCATCTATGTGGTTCTGGGTTTGGTGATTGCCGTTGCAGGCGGGACGTTGATTGAAAAATTGCATTTGGAAAATCAAGTAGAAGAGTATATCCGAAATGGCCGGGCTATTGATATTTCCCGGGAGGAATTGTATTTCAAGGACCGCATGAAATATGCGTGGGAGCAGGTGGTTTCCACTGCAAAAAAGGTGGGGCCTTATGTTCTGATTGGTGCGGGTATCGGAGCCGTGATCCACAACTGGATACCGGAAGCGTTCATTGTGAAGGTGCTGGGAGAGCGGAATCCTTTGGGAGTAGTCCTTGCTGCTGTTGCAGGAGTTCCCATGTATGCAGATATTTTCGGTACCATTCCCATTGCAGAGGCCCTGCTTGCAAAAGGAGCGCTGCTGGGCGTAGTGCTGTCCTTCATGATGGGAGTTACCACCTTGTCCCTGCCATCTATAATTATGCTGCGCAAGGCGGTAAAGCCCAAGCTGCTGGGAGTTTTCGTGGTAATCTGCGCGCTGGGCATTATCCTGGTTGGATATTTCTTTAATGCAATACAAAATTTTATATTATAAGAATTTGGAGGTAGTGAAGAATGGCATTATTTAATTTTGGAAAGAAAAAGGAAGAGGAGAAGAAGGCGCCGACTTGTATCGGCAGCATCAGGGTCTTGGGAGCAGGCTGCGCATCCTGCTATGCTTTGTATGAGAACACCCGGGAAGCGGTCAAGGCTATGGACTTGTCTGTAGAAGTGGAGTATATTACCGATATGGAAAAGATTATGGAGTATGGCGTCATGCGTATGCCGGCCCTTGTTGTGAATAAAAAAGTGGTGGCTATGGGAAAGGTGTTGAAGGCTGCCGATATCAGCAAGCTTTTGGAGTAAATCTCATAAGAGCGGTGCCGTGAAGCGGCTGGAAAGAAAATGACGAAAGGGAGAGTGTCAATACCATGAAAAAGAAAATCGCATTTATCTGTGTACACAATTCCTGCCGCAGTCAGATTGCGGAGGCGTTGGGAAAGCATCTTGCGGGAGAACGGTTTGAGTTCTATTCTGCAGGAACGGAAACCAAGCCGCAGATCAATCAGGATGCAGTGCGGCTGATGAAACAGCTCTATGGGATTGATATGGAGAAAACCCAGCACAGCAAGACCATTGACGAAATTCCCGCACCGGATGTAGCTATTTCCATGGGATGCGATGTGAGATGCCCATATATAGGCAGAGACTTTGATGATAACTGGGGCTTGCCTGATCCAACGGGCCAAGACGACCGGGTATTTATGGAGGTCATAGAACAAATCGCAAATAAGATCCGCAGCTTGTGCGAAAACCCTTAAATATTTGAATCCCGGGAAGCGGCACAGGAGGTAGGTGTTTCACGAAGTATTCTTTTGACAAAGAATAAAACTGCTATGCGAATCGATTTTCTCTTGCATAGCAGTTTTTCTTTCATAAAAAGATGATTTATAAGGTATCTACCTCCAGCTCCACCGGACAATGATCCGACCCCATCACATCCGTATGAATCTTTGCGTCCACCAGCTTGTCCTGCAGACGATCGGAAACCACAAAGTAGTCGATGCGCCACCCTGCGTTCTTTTCCCGGGCACGGAAGCGATAGGACCACCAGGAGTAGATGTCAGTGGCATCCGGATAGAAATAGCGAAAGGTGTCGGTAAAGCCTGCCTGCAAAAGTTCCGTGAATTTGGCCCGCTCTTCGTCGGTAAAGCCCGCATTGTGACGATTGGCCCTGGGGTTCTTAAGGTCAATCTCCCGGTGAGCCACATTAAGGTCGCCGCAGAAAACCACAGGCTTTTTCGCATCCAGAGCACACACATAGGTGCGGAAGGCATCCTCCCACTCCATGCGATAGGACAGGCGGGCCAACTCGTTCTGGGAGTTGGGCGTGTACACAGTTACGAAATAGAAGCCCTCAAATTCCAAAGTGATGACACGGCCTTCCTGGTCATGCTCCTCCCGGCCGATGCCATAGGAAACGGACAGGGGTTCCATTTTAGTAAGTATCGCAGTTCCGCTGTAGCCTTTCTTTACAGCGTAGTTCCAATATTGATAATAGCCGGGCAGCGAAAGGTCAATCTGGCCTTCCTGCAGCTTTGTCTCCTGCAGACAGAAGATATCAGCATCCAGTGCTTTAAAATCCTCCAGAAAGTTTTTCCCCACACAGGCACGCAGGCCGTTTACATTCCAGGATACAAATTTCATAAAAAGTCTCCTTTTTCGATTTTCTTATGGACTATGAAAAAAGTATATTCGTTTGCAGAAAAATAAGCAAGGCTTTTTGAAGCGGTGGGCAGATTTCCCTTGCACCCCGGGGCAAAACCATGTAAAATAGGTCATGACTAAACACATGGATCGCCAGCAACGCAGTGGCCAGTCTCTGTGTGGAAAAGCGAGGCGGTATGCCGTCTATGCCTGCTTTAGAGCAGGTGGAAGAACGATTAAAAACCTGAGTGTTTGAAAATGCATTCAGTAAAGATAAAAGGATGGAAAAAAGATGAAAAAATTGATCGATCAGATTACAGTAGAAATGGAGCAGGCTTTTTCTGCGGCCGGCTATGATGCCAAATATGCAAAGGTAACCCTGTCCAATCGACCGGACCTGTGTGAATATCAGTGCAACGGAGCCATGGCTGCTGCAAAGGAATATCGCTGTGCACCCATTCAGATTGCAAATAAGGTAGTAGAGCAGCTGCAGGGAAATGCAGTGTTTGCAGAGGTAAATGCAGTAGCGCCCGGCTTTATCAACCTGAAGGTAAGTCCGGCGTTTCTGTGTGAATATATGAAGGGCATGGCTGCGGATGAGCGCCTGGGCTGTGAGAAGGCAGAGAATCCAAAAAAGATCATTCTGGACTACGGCGGACCCAATGTGGCAAAGCCCCTGCATGTAGGACATCTGCGTTCCGCCATCATCGGTGAGAGCATCAAGCGCATGGGCCGTTTTATGGGCCACGAGATGATCGGTGACATTCACCTGGGTGACTGGGGCCTGCAGATGGGTCTGATCATTACCGAGCTGAAGGCCAGAAAGCCGGAGTTGGTGTATTTTGATGAGAACTACACAGGCGCATATCCCGAGGAGGCGCCCTTTACCATTTCTGAGCTGGAGGAGATTTATCCTACCGCCAGCGCCAAGTCCAAGGTGGACGAGACATACAAGGAAGAGGCCATGCATGCCACCTATCTGGTGCAGAACGGACACCGGGGCTATCAGGCCATTTTGCAGCACATTCTGAATGTGTCTGTCACAGACCTGAAGCGCAACTACAAGAATCTGAATGTAGAGTTTGACCTGTGGAAGGGTGAATCCGATGCACAGCCCTATATTCCGGACATGGTGCAGAAGATGAAGGATGATGGATTTGCTTATATGAGCGACGGCGCTTTGGTAGTGGATATCAAAGAAGAGACCGATACCAAAGAGGTTCCGCCCTGCATGATCTTAAAGTCCGACGGAGCTTCTCTGTATACTACCACAGACCTGGCTACCATTGTGGAGCGCATGAAGCTGTTTGCCCCGGATGAGATCATTTACGTGGTGGACAAGCGCCAGGAGATGCATTTTGTGCAGGTATTCCGCTGTGCAAGAAAGACAGGTTTAGTAGATGACAAGACAGGCCTTCGGTTCCTGGGTTTTGGTACCATGAACGGCAAGGATGGCAAGCCCTTCAAGACCCGAGAAGGCGGCGTGATGCGTCTGGAGCACCTGATTTCGGATATTAATGACAAGATGTATACCAAGATTGCAGAGAATAGAGAGATTTCCCCGGAGGAAGCCCGCCAGACTGCCAAGATCGTAGGTCTGTCTGCCATCAAGTACGGCGACCTGTCCAACCAGGCCTCCAAGGACTATGTGTTTGACATTGACCGCTTTACTTCCTTTGAGGGAGATACCGGTCCTTACCTGCTGTACACCCTGGTTCGGATCAAATCCATTCTGAACAAGTACGCAGACCAGGGCCATGATGCATCCCAGGCTGTGATCCGGGAAGCGGTAGGCGAGAGCGAAAAGTCCCTCATGTTGGAGGCGGCCAAATTCAACGGTGTTATGGAAAATGCCTTTGAGGAGATCGCACCTCACAAGATTTGCGCCTATATTTACGATCTGGCAAATGCCTTCAACAAGTTCTATCACGAGACCAAGATTTTAAGTGAAGAGGATGAGGAGCAGAAGGGAAGCTGGATCGCACTGCTGGTGCTGTGCAAACGGATTCTGGAGACCTGCATTGATGTGCTGGGCTTCGAAGCACCGGAAAGAATGTAAAAAGAAATTAAAAATCGGCGGCTTGAGTAATAATCAGGCTGCCGATTTTTTAAATTTCAAAATTACTCCAGCGCCAGCTTTTTCACCTGGGCAAATCCCTTATTTACTGCGGGAATTGCCAGCACGATCAAGGTAATGGCTGCCTCACATCCCAGATAGCTGCCGTTGTAGGCCAGGGAGTAGACAGGAGCGCTCATGCCGGAGCCTTCTGCATAGGATGCAAAGAAGATCAGGCCGGACAGGAAGGCGAAGAAATAGCGGCCCAGCACACCTGCGATATAGCCTTTGATGAGACCGTTCTTCTTGTTGCAGAATAGTCCTGACAGACCCAGAGCGCCGAAAGCCAGCAGATAGTCGGTAACCATCTGAGGAATACTGATTATGTAAGGGTCTGAAATCAGCTGCAGGAGACCATAGGCCAGGCCGGTCATAAGACCCACCCGAAGGCCATACCAGTATCCAATCAAACAGATGAACAGCATGGAAAATAAAGTGACAGAACCACCCATAGGCGCTTCAAACAGCTTGAGAAACGAGGTGACCATAGCCAGGGCCATGGCAGCTGCAGAAAATACCAGCTGTTTGGTGCTGACTTTTTTGCGATCGCCGGCTATGTAGCAAGCTGCCAGCAACAGTATCAGCGTCAGTACGATCAGAGCACCGTATCCGGCACCGGTCAGGGCATAGGACGTGCCCCATTCATCCACTACTTTGGTTACAAAAAATGACATAAAAAAACCTCCTTGGTAAAATAAAATTTTCACAGGAGGGGCTCTAAAAACTGCTTCCTTTCACCGGCATTATCCGGATAAGTATTGAGGGTCAGTACGATGATGTACTTTCTCAGCCTTAGGCTCCCCTAGCATTTCGCTATGTGATTCCACTTCAATATAAAGCCTGGGAGGGGAAATGTCAAGAGGGAAATATTGCGGAGCACGGCTGTCCTGTGCTATACTAAATCAAATGTAAAAGAGAAATGGAGAGAGTGCCGGTGAGCAAGCACAGAGGACAATTTGTTTTTTGGCTGGAGAGCTTTATGCAGCTTTTTTTGCCGTTATTTGTGTATTTTCTTTTTCATGCAGCAGTGCAGGTGATTGTTTCCAGCCTGCTGGGCATGGAGTTTTATATGAATCATTCCACCGCAGTTCAGTGCGTGGGAAATGCAGTTCTTCTGCCGGTATTTTTCCGAATGTACCGGGGAAGACAAAGTCACCCGGAGTCAGAGCAAAAAGCAGAAAAGCGAAGCTTAAGCGCAGGCGACTGCTTGAAAATCATAGGAGTATCTGTTTGCTTTTCCAGAGGGGTGAATCTGTTGATTGGACTGACGCCTCTGCCGGGATGGTTTCCGGCCTATGAGTCTGCGTCTGCTTCTGTTATGCGAGAAGCTTTCTGGATACAGCTGTTGGCAGTAGTAGTTTTTGCGCCGGTAGCAGAGGAACTGCTGATGCGGGGACTTATCTATGGGCGGCTAAAGTCTATGACTGGAAATATAAAACTGGCGATTTTAGCAAGCTCTCTGTTGTTTGCGTTGTTCCACGGAAATATTGTTCAGGGAATCTATGCATTCGCCCTGGGAGCCCTGTTTGCATGGCTCATGGAGCGCTGCAAGACCCTGTGGGCGCCCGTGTTAGCACATGCGGCGGCAAATGCAGTGACATTGGCTTTGAGTCTGCCACAGCTGTCGGAAGGACTTTCCCGGCATCCGGCGGTAACGATCCTGTTGACGGCTGTCTTTTTGCTGGCGGGATATTTTCTGGCAAAAAGAATAGAGGACTCTGGGAAAGAATCCTCTTGATAAAAAGTCTTGTTCCTGAAAGTTTCTCAGCGGAAAATATTTTTCTCGAATTTACGGGCAAACAGATGGGGCAGGGAAAGGAGCAGTTCCTTGTCCGATGGCTGGAACACGTAGGGACTGTTGTTGGCACCTCGTTTCCAGTCCACATAGCGCAGGTTGGTCATGAAATCTGCATCTGCGTATGGGGCATAAATCCGCTCAGCAAATTCGGAGTTGGCAGCCAGAGTCTGTAAGAACAGTTCATCTGCGCAGACCGAGCGGCCAAAGGTCCGGGCGATCCAGTCCTCCTTGCTTAAGGTATAGCGGGCAAAGGCATCGGTAATACTGAACCAGTTAGCACCTTTTTGGACAGTGAGATTGGTGCCCTTTAAACGGTCCACCTTCAGCAGACGCTGGATCCGGGTAAATAAGGAATCCATGGGCTCTGCCAGCGGATGAGAGTTTTCCCTGAAAATATGATACAGAGAAATGCGCTCCCGCACATATCCGGGCACATCCGGGCTGTCAAAGGCCAGAAATTCGGTGCCTTCGGGTACGGCTTTCATCCGGCTGTCGAAAAAGTCCAGAATCTGCTCAGGCGATTTGATGGGTAAATCGGAGCCGGACAGCAGATGATAGTAGGCATAGTGTTCCCTGCCGGCAGCGGCCTTTAAGAGCAGCAGCTCACAGGCAATCTGGCTGTAACCGCCCCAGTGGACAGAGATCCGGTCCGTGAAGATCAGAGGAGAGCAAAGCTGCAGCTCCTTTTTTTTCTCCTGGTAATCCGCCTTCAACAGGGCGAAGTCCGAGTCGGAAACTTTTTTATCGATATGCAGATAAATAACATGTCTTTCATGGTCCAGCAGAGTGATCAGTTCCAATAACAGGGGAAAGTTGTTGTGGGCCATAATTAAATAAGCGTGCTTGTCCATGAGGCTCTCCTCGGATAAAATCAGTTTACACAAAGTATAACGTATTACCTACAGTATAACATAAAAAACCGGAAGCAGAAACAGTTTTCGTTATAAAAACTATTTTAGAACAATTTTTTAAATTTAACAGGAGGTGTTGGAAATGGGGCAGAAAGCCGGAACGAGAAAAAACAGAAGACCTACAGCCTATGTTCTGGCTCTCATCGGATTGATGACAGCCCTCATGTGCATCCTGGGACCCGTGACGATTGTGACTCCTTTTTCGCCGGTTCCCCTTTCCCTTGCAAGTCTGGCCATTTATTTCGGTGTTTGGCTGCTGGGCTGGAAATGGGGCACGGTGAGCTGCTTGATTTACCTGCTTCTGGGACTTACGGGAATGCCCGTGTTTTCGGGGGTTACAGGAGGCCCGGGTAAATTGATGGGGCCCACAGGCGGCTATCTCATAGGCTATCTGTTTTTGACCGTTATTGCAGGCGGCTTTGTGCAGAAATGGAAGAGCAGAGGCTGGCGGCTGCTGGGATTGGTTTTGGGCACCTGGGTGCTGTATCTGTTTGGAACAGTCTGGCTGGCCCGAGTGGCGGATATGAGTCTGACCGGGGCTTTTGCAGCAGGAGTACTGCCGTTCCTTCCTTTGGATGTTAGCAAGCTGTTACTGGTATTCTTTACTGCGCCTGTGGTGGAGAGCCGGCTTAGAGAGGCAGGCCTTGTCCCGGAAGAAGTTTTGGTGTATGATAAAAAGGAGCAGGAAAATCAGAAAGAAAGTCAGGGGACGAGTGTATGATTTTAGCGATTGATATTGGAAATACAAATATTGTCATCGGCTGTATTGATGGAGAAAACATTGTCTTTGAAGAGCGGCTGTATACGGATTTGAAAAAGACAGAGCTGGAGTATGCCATTAGTTTCAAGACGGTTCTGGAAATCTATGAAGTGGACAGCAGCCGGCTGCAGGGAGGAATCATTTCCTCGGTAGTGCCGCCCATTACAGCTACGGTACGCCATGCGGCAGAGAAGATCATTAATAAAAAGATATTGGAGGTAGGCCCGGGCGTGAAGACCGGCCTGGATATTAAGATCGACAATCCGGCTCAGCTGGGCCCAGACCTGGCTGTGGGGGCAGTGGCAGGTATTGCGGAATACCAAACTCCGCTGGCAGTGGTGGATATGGGAACAGCGACCACTATCACGGTAGTCAATGAAAAGCAGCAGGTCATCGGTGGTATGATCATGCCCGGTGTGGGCGTGTCGCTGGACTCGCTCATCAACCGTACCTCTCAGCTGCCCAAGATCAGTATGGAGGCGCCCAAGCGATTCATCGGCAGTAATACGGTGGACTGCATGAAGAGCGGAGTGCTATACGGAACCGCGGCCAGTCTCGACGGTATGATAGAGCGCATCGAAGAAGAGCTGGGACAGCCGGTCACGGTAGTAGCCACCGGAGGCATGGCGAAATATATCATCCCTCACTGTCGGAAGGAGATCGTTCTGGATGATGCGCTGTTGCTGAAGGGTCTGAAGCGGATTTATGACCGGAATCAGCGGGATGATGCAAAAAAGTACCGCGGATAACGGAATCCTTGCCATAGCGCTGGCGGATCTGATCCATGGCAGCATCTAATTTTTGAAGTTTTTCGGAGGAAGGACCGGAGTGTCCTTCTTCTTTTTTTGCCTCAGGGGTGTAGTCAAAGAGGCTGATCTGGGTAGGTGCATCCTCAGGAAGCAGTCGGGAAGTGCGCACGCCCAGTAAGCGGATGGGGCGTCCGTCCCAAAGCTTTGAAAACAAGGCACAGGAAATCTCGTAGATGGCATTTGTCGTATTGCAGGCGGATAAGGGCTGCATCTGATGGGAAGCCTTGGAAAAGTCTGAATACTTAATCTCTACAGCCACGGTCTGAGCCAGCTGATGGGCGCTGCGCAGGCGGCCGGATACACTTTCACACAGGGCCAGAAGAACCTTCTGGGCCTGGATCTGGTCTGTTACATCTTCCCGCAGAGTGGTGGAGTTGCCAATACCCTTGGCCTCCTGATGCTGGGAAATCACGGGGGACTCATCAATGCCGTTGGCATATTCCCACATGAGCTGTCCGTGGCTCTTAAAGTGGGCAGTCAGAAACTTCACATCGGCCTGAGCCAGGTCTCCGATGGTAGAGATACCAAAGTGCTGGAGCTTCTGAGCGCTGGTGCGGCCCACCATGAACAGCTCCGATACTGGCAAAGGCCACATCTTCTGGCGGATCTCCTCGGGAAACAGGGTGTGGATCCGATCCGGCTTGGTAAAATCACTGGCCATCTTGGCCAGAAGTTTACAGTTGGAAATTCCGATATTTACCGTAAAGCCAAGGGTGTCGTGGATAGTATCCTTTATCAAGGCAGCGGCCTCCATGGGAGACGGGTACAGATGAGCGATCCCGGTAAAATCCAGATAACATTCATCAATAGAAACCTTCTCAATATCCGGGGAAAAGGTGTGGAGCAGCTCCATCAGCTCCTGGCTCCTGCGGTCATAAAGGGCATGGTCGGGAGACTCCATAACCAGAGCGGGACATTTGCGCAGAGCGGAAGCTACAGGCTCGCCGGTGGAGATGCCATATTTCTTAGCAGGGATGGATTTGGCCAATACAACACCATGGCGACTGTTCTGGTCGCCTCCGATAATGGACGGAATCGTGCGAAGATCCACATCACTGCCGTTTTTCAGTTTTTCCAAAGCGCTCCAGCTTAAATAAGCGGAGTTTACATCAATGTGAAAGATAATACGTTGCATAATCTTATTATAGAACATACATTCGAAAAATGCAAGCCCCGGAGCCATTAAAAAAATGAATAAAACAGACTGATTTAGAAACAATTGTAATAAGTATTTTTAAAAGAAGGAGGTTTTATTCGATGCATTTATATTTGCCGATTACGGATATCAACGCCAGGGAAATTCTGGATTCCAGAGGAAATCCCACCGTGGAAGTGGAGGTTACCGTGGAGGGAAATGTGACAGCCCGCTCATCGGTGCCATCCGGCGCATCTACAGGAAAATTTGAGGCAGTGGAGCTGCGGGACGGCCAGTTCCGCTATCTGGGTCTGGGCGTGGAAAAGGCAGTCCATAATGTGAATGTCAAGCTGGCGGATGTTCTGATGGGGAAAAATGCCCTGGATCAGTCCTACATTGACCATCTGCTGTGCGATGCAGACGGTACCGACAACAAATCTAATCTGGGTGCGAATGCCACATTGGGCGTTTCCATTGCGGTAGCCAAGGCAGCATCCAAGGCACTGGGGATCCCCCTGTATCAGTATCTGGGCGGTGTCCACGCAAAACGCCTGCCTGTGCCTATGATGAATATTTTAAATGGCGGCAAGCACGCGGACAATACGGTGGATCTGCAGGAGTTTATGATCATGCCTGTGGGCGCGGGCTGTTTCAAAGAGGCCCTTCGCATGTGCGCGGAAGTTTACTACAAGCTCAAGCTGATTTTGAAAAAGCGGGGCCTTTCCACAGGAGTGGGAGATGAGGGCGGTTTCGCACCGGATCTGGCGGATACCCGGGATGCGCTGGATTGCATCGTGGAAGCCATTGAAATGGCAGGCTTTAATACGGAGCACCAGATGAAAATAGCCATCGATGCGGCTGCCAGTGAATTCTACGACGAGAAGAGCAAGAAATATTTCTTTGAGGGAGAAAGCCGCATGCGGGGAGAAAAGGTCTATCGCTCCACGGAAGAAATGATAGACTACTATGAGGAACTGATTCAGGATTATCCAATCATTTCCATTGAGGATGCCCTCATGGAGGAAAATTGGGACGGCTGGCAGCATTTGACCAAGCGTCTGGGTGACCGGGTGCAGCTGGTGGGAGACGACCTGTTCGTCACCAATGTGAAGCGCCTGGGAGCGGGAATCCAGCTGGGTGCCGGCAATGCCATTTTGATCAAGCCCAATCAGATTGGAACGGTTTCCGAAACCATGGACGCCATTGAGCTGGCCCAGCGCGCCGGCTATGGTACGGTGATTTCCCATCGGTCCGGAGAGACGGAGGAGTTCTTTATTGCAGACCTGGCGGTGGCAGTCAATGCGGGCCAGATCAAGACAGGCGCTCCCTGCCGCATGGAGCGGGTGGCCAAATACAACCAGCTGCTTCGGATCGAGGAGGGTCTGGAGCCGGTGGATACGTACTACAGTCCGTTTTTCCGCCTGGAGAATAAGTAAAAATTTTATCTTCAATGACTGCTGGGCTGCCGGTAGCTTATACAGCTACCGGCAGCCCCGTGAATAGTTAGACGTTTCTTTGCTCTCTCTTGAAAACAACCGCCAAGATAACACAAATGACAATACCGATAATATAGGGGATTGCCAATACAAACGCTGCACTTGGGGGAGCGCTGTATAAGGCGTATTGTCCACCCCACATCAAGTTGCAGTAGTTATATGCTACAACCGAGCACATAATGTCAGACAGCAAAATTCCCAGCAGCCCAAAGATGGTAGATTTCCATCTATATGAATCATTGATGATTCGCTTATCTGATTTGAGGTGGCAGGATTAAAGATAGATAATAGCCCCCATATGATCAGACAGATAATACCGCCAATACAGATGATGATACTGAGCAACCACTGAGTTCGATTACTCGTTTGCAAGGAATCATCATTCTGCTCTTTTACAGAAAGGTTATCCTGTTCTTCATCTTCTTTCATCAGATAGTCTAATGAAACGTTGAAGTAGTTGCTGATGGTCAGAAGTTTATCACTTTCCGGAACAGATTGACCTGCTTCCCATTTAGATATTGCTTGCCGGGATACGCTTAGTTGTTCTGCAAGTTGCTCTTGTGAAAGACCGCTTTTTTTGCGAAGTGCGTATAGTTTTTCTGAAAGTGCCATGTTTCCTCCTTTCACATTAAGCATACCGAAACCACAAGTAGAACACTATGTATATGGGGAGGCAATTACGCAACTGACAGTTGCAAATGTGTTTTCGCATGATTTTTTGTCCCTAAATTCAATTTGTTCTTAATATCTATATTAACACATCCACACAATTCCGAAAAGTTTTTGTGCAGCACATCACTACATAATTTCCGCATGATTTCCCCCGGATTTTAGCCCCGGAGAAATTTCTGTAAGTTCTCTTGCCGTTTCCGGAAAAAAATCAGTAGAATTTTTAACGAATTTGTGGTTTTCGGTTGATTTCTTGGAAAAAAGTATTAAAATAGAGGAGGAAGATAATTTATTGAAACCATAAAGAGATACAAGGAGACGATATTATGATTATCACACAGAAAAAGCCCATTGATGAATTGATGGCAATGCTGGGGGATGCAAAGAAGATTGCGATCCTTGGCTGTGGCAGCTGTGCGACAGCTTGTGCCACAGGCGGCGAGAAAGAAGTACAGGAACTCAAGGCATATCTGGAGTCCAACGGCAAGACTGTAGTGGCTACCGGAATGGCAGATTACTGCTGTATGAATATGGGTACTAAGACTGCTATGAAGAAACTGGCAGCAGGCGGCCCGGATGCAGTTGTCTGTATGAGCTGCGGAGACGGTGTGCAGGTTGCTGCAAAGCATATCAACGTACCGGTTTATCCGTCCAACAACACCATGTTCTTAGGCGAAGCAGTTCGTCTGGGTCTGTTTGAAGAAGCCTGTCATTTGTGCGGCAACTGCGTACTGGGAACCACCGGCGGCATCTGCCCCATTTCCAGATGTGCAAAATCTCTGGTAAACGGTCCCTGCGGCGGCCAGAAGAACGGCAAGTGCGAAGTGAATCCGGAAAATGAGTGCGCATGGATCATGATTTACAATAAACTGGAGTCTATGGGCCAGCTGGATAAGCTTGCTCAGACTCGTCCGGACAAGGGCTACAAAGATGTAAGCTATCCGAGAACAATTAATGCTAGGGGGAACAAATAATGGGAATGTTAGAGAAAGCGCTGGAAAGCGGTAAATTTGGCGTAACTGTTGAGATGGCTCCTCCCAAAGGCTACAATTTTGATGAGCAGATGGAGGCGGCTGAGCTGCTGAAGGGTAAGGTTCACGGTGTAAACGTAACAGACATGCAGTCTGCATGCTTAAAGGCAACCTCCCTTGGTTTATGTATTAAATTAAAACAGGCTGGTCTGGAACCCATCATCCAGATGACGGGCCGTGACAGAAGCCGTATGGCAATCATGGGCGAGATGCTCTCCGCAGCCGGCTTTGGTATTGACACCATGCTGGCTCTGACCGGTGACCATCCGGTTGTAGGTGACTGCCCGGAATCCAAGCCTGTATATGATCTGGATTCCGTAGGTATTCTGAATATGCTGTCCCAGATGGAAGCAACCGGTCTGGACTGTGGCGGAAACGAAATCGAAGGCGGCGCCCCCAAGTTCTACAAGGGTGCAGTTGTTACTCCCGTATATGAGCCTTTGTTCCTGCAGATCAACAAGCTGCGTCAGAAGGTAGATGCAGGTGCACAGTACATACAGACTCAGGGTATTTTCGACCTGGAGAGCATGAAGCGTTTCATGGATGCTGTGGACAAAGCAAACATCAAGACTCATGTCATGGCTGGAATCATTCCGCTGAAGGCAGCAGGTATGGCTAAGTACATGAATGAAAACGTACCGGGTATTGCAGTTCCCCAGGATCTGATCGATCGTCTGGCAGCTGCAGCAGCAGAAGGCAAAGAGAAGGGCGTAAAGGGCCTGCCCATGAAGCTGGGTATCGAGATGGCAGCAGAGCTGATCGCCAAGATCAAAGATGCAGGCATCTGCGATGGTGTACATATCATGGCTATTGGTGCAGAGAAGAATGTACCGGCAATTCTGGAGAAGTCCGGTCTGTCCATCTAAGCAGCAGTCTGAGCACTTAAAAATATCTGATTCAGGGGAGTGCAGGTTTGTATTCCCCTGTTTAAATTTTACCTTTTCTTTTTGAAAATGTAGTTGCTATTTTTAGAAAACTATGGTAAACTTAACTTTGTTCGACCATAGGAGGTGTTAAAATGGGTATTTTGAGAATTATTCTTACAGTTATATTCGTGTTAGTTGCTATTGCATTAACCGTTATCGTATTACTTCAGGAAGGTAAATCAGCAGGTCTGGGTACGATCGCTGGCAGCAATTCTTACTGGGAGCAGAACAAAGGACGTTCTGCAGAAGGGAAAAAAGTTTTCTGGACCAGAGTATTAGCCATCGCATTTATTGTACTTGCGGTAATTTTGAATCTGAATGTATTCTAGTTGATAAAGCACTCTTGAAAAGTCGAGAGTGCTTTTTCTTTTTCAGGGATACCTTGAGAAAGGAAGTGCGCAGGTTCATACTTTGCGGGATTTGGGCAACACTAAGCTTGTAGTGTGAAAAAGCAAAACAGACAGGAAGAGAACCATGGATCAGAATCAGTTTGAGAAGAAAAAAGAAACCATTTACAAATTTATATGTGATCCCATGTACCAGCCCATGAAACAAAAGGAGCTGGCTATTTTGCTGCAGGTGCCCAAGGAGCAGCGCCAGGACCTGGTGCAGGTGCTGGACAGTCTTATGGAGGAAGGGAAGATCCAGGTATCCAAACGGGGACGTTATCACAAGGCACAGACCCGGAAACTGACGGGTACCTTTACAGCCCATGCCAAAGGTTTCGGTTTTGTAACTGTGGAAGGCATGGATACAGATATTTTTATTGGCGAAGAGGAAACAAACGGTGCATTTCACGGAGATTTAGTGGAAGTGTGCCTGAAATCCATGGGAGAGGAAGCCCAGGGAGGACTTCACAGAGGCAGAGGCGGCCAGCGGCCCGAGGGTGTTATTACCCGGATTCTGGGCCACACCATTACCCGGGTGGTGGGAACTTTCCAGAAGAATCAGAACTACGGTTTCGTGCTGCCGGATAATCAGCGCATTACCAGCGATGTTTTTGTGCCCCAGGAGCATTCCAAAGGAGCAGTGACAGGACATAAAGTAGTAGTGGAGCTGACCGACTACGGCAAGGCTCGGAAAAAGCCCGAGGGCAAGGTAGTGGAGATCCTGGGCCATGTAAATGACCCGGGCACCGATATTTTGTCCCTGGTGCGAGCCTATGACCTGCCCATGGAGTTCCCGGAGCGGGTACTGAATCAGGCGGAACGTGTGCCGGATACCATCAGCGAGGCGGATATGGCCGGACGCAGGGATCTGCGGGACTGGACCATGGTGACCATTGACGGCGAGGATGCCAAGGATCTGGATGATGCGGTGTCTATTACCAGAGAGGGCGACGAATATGTGCTGGGCGTGCACATTGCAGATGTGAGCAACTATGTGCAGGAAGGCAGTGCTCTGGACAGAGAAGCTCTGCAGCGGGGCACCAGTGTCTATCTGGTGGACCGGGTAATTCCCATGCTTCCCCACCGGCTTTCCAATGGCATCTGTTCTTTAAATGCGGGAGAGGACCGACTGGCCCTTAGCTGCATCATGCGCATTGATGCCAGGGGCAAAATCATAGACCACGAGGTGGCGGAGACTGTGATTTGCGTGAACCGCCGCATGAGCTATACAAGCGTAAAGAAGATTCTGGAGGACAAAGACGAGGCAAAGATGAAGGAATACGAGGATCTCGTTCCCATGTTTCAGCTGATGGAAGAGGCGGCCAGCCTCCTTCGAAGAAACCGCAGAAAGCGGGGAAGCATTGACTTTGATTTTCCGGAGACGAAGCTTTTGCTGGATGAAAAGGGTGTGCCTGTGGACATTCGGCCCTACGAGCGGAATACCGCCACCAAGATCATCGAGGATTTTATGCTGGCGGCCAATGAGACGGTGGCAGCTGATTTCTATTGGCAGGAGCTTCCATTCCTTTATCGAACCCATGAGACGCCGGATACGGACCAGATGCAGAAGCTGGGGCTGTTTATCCGAAACTTCGGCTATTCCATTCACTTGGGCGGAGATGAGATCCATCCCAAGGAATTGCAGAAGCTGCTGGACAGCATCGAAGGGACGCCGGAGGAGGCCCTGATCAGCCGGTTGACTCTGCGCTCCATGAAGCAGGCCAAATATACAGTGGATTGCAGCGGACATTTCGGTCTGGCTGCTAAATACTACTGTCATTTTACATCCCCCATCCGCAGGTACCCGGATCTGCAGATCCACCGGATCATCAAGGATGCGTTGCGGGGCCGCATGAGCCTGGAAAAGCGGGAGCGCTACGAAAAGAGGCTTCCCGAAGTAGCCAGTCAGTCCAGTAAGCAGGAGCGCCGGGCAGACGAGGCAGAGCGGGAGACCCAAAAGCTGAAAAAGGTTCAGTATATGGAGCGGCGCATTGGAGAGATCTACGAGGGCGTCATTTCCGGTGTGACCAATTACGGATTTTACGTGGAACTGCCCAATACCATCGAGGGCTTGGTTCATGTGCAGTCCCTTCGGGATGAATTTTATGAATACCGGGACGGCAGCTATGAGCTGGTGGGACTCCACAGCGGCAAGACCTATAAGCTGGGCCAGCGGGTCCGCATCCGGGTGGTGGACGCAGACCGGTTAAATCGCACCATTGACTTTGCACTCTGGGAAGAATAAAATAGAGGCAGTCAGGTGAAAAGGGGAAAACTATGAGTAAAGAAGCAATCAAATTAATTGCAAACAATAAAAAGGCATATCACGACTACTTTATCGATGAGACCTATGAGGCGGGCATTTCCCTGGCGGGAACCGAGGTGAAGTCTATCCGTATGGGTAAATGCAGCGTGAAGGAAGCCTTCATCAAAGTGGAAAAGGGCGAAGTCTATGTGTACGGCATGCACATCAGTCCCTACGAAAAAGGCAACATTTTCAACAAGGATCCGCTGCGGGTGCGCAAGCTTTTGCTGCACAAGTATGAGATCAACAAGCTCAATGGCAAAATTGCAGAAAAGGGCTACACCATGGTGCCCCTGAAGGTGTATTTGAAGGGCAGCCTGGTGAAGATGGAGATCGGCCTGGCTCGAGGCAAGAAGCTGTATGACAAGCGCCAGGACATTGCAAAGAAGGATCAGCGAAGAGAAGCAGAGAAGGAATTTAAGGTGCGAAATCTGTATTAAAAAGTACGAAGATGATAGCAGGGGAGAAGAGCCCCCGGCTATTTATCCTTTTGCGGACAAGGTGGTATCAAGATTGTTTGAGGGACTGGAAGTGAAATTCAGAGAATTTTTATAAAGCCAGAAAAAAACAGTTGCATAATTTTTGAATTCAGGTGTATACTATGTTACACGGTTCAGCCGCAACTAGGGCTTGTACTGGTTTCGACGGGGGTCTTGCAGCTGGTGAAGCTATCCGCAGGCGATGCGTCAAATCGCAAATCTAAATATAAACGCTGAAGAAAATTTAGCATACGCTGCCTAATGGCAGCTGTCGGCCTTAGAGCACCTGCACTTTAAGAGTCCGGCATCGACCATGCAGGAAACGACATGCGCTAAGCTTTGCGCGTATGGGCGTATCATGAAGCTACTAAAGTCAGCAGGGTGTTAGTTCCCGGCTGACGGAGGGAATGTTAAAAAACTGACTATGATAGTAGAAGAACAGGGAATAGGCTTTCGGACAGGGGTTCGATTCCCCTCAGGTCCATAAAACAAGGCGGGCAGCATTTGCTGTCCGCCTTGTTTGTTGTAGTATTATGAGCAATCCCGGTTGTCTGTCATAGTCCTGTAGAGGGGTAGGATCAGTCTTGCCTGGAAGAGATCTGCCACCCAGGATAGTTTGCATGATCCTTACGGTCCGTAATAAAAGGCCTTCTGACTGCCTTTTTTCTCTACGGTAAACAGGTCGCCTTCGTCTTCGATGATAAAATCCGTCACATCTTCCAACTGTTTCAACTGACGGAAGGTGGTATCGATAACGAACACATCGCCGTCTGATTCCATGACCAGGGCATAACCCAGATTGTTGAAGGTGGATACCTTCTGATAGGTTCTGCTGACCACCTTGCCTTTCAGGTCGATATAGAAATAGTCCTCCCCTTCCCGGACGGCCAGGTAAGGAGACTCCTCGAAATAGATCTCATCGTAGTAGGCGTAATAGCCTGTCAGTTCTCCGGCTTCGTTGCAGTGTTCCAATACATCAAACAGACAGGCCTTGGTATCTTTGGAACCTTTTTTAAGGCACATAAGGGTGCCGTAGTGATACATCTTTCCGGTATTGTCCAGATAGGTGGCAGGAGCTTTTCCCAAAGCCACATTCAGGGACTTGGCAGCCTTTAAGAGGACCGGATGGAGGGTACCGGTATTTATATCTGCCAAGACATAGTTTTCAGAGGTTTTTCCCAGAAAATATCCGCCGGATGGGCCGTCCAGGATGGTACAGGGAACATTTTGCAGGGTATAGCCGCCGGTTTCATCCAATCGTTCGGTTCGATGCACGCCGTGTTTGCGGTAAAAAGTAACATTGGAGGCATCCTCTGTCACCGGCCATTGAGCCAGATATTCCGTGCTGCCGTCCTTAGCCACTTTCAGGATCCCGCTGCCGTCATAGCAAAGGGAGATCCCCTCCCGAAAGCCTGTACCTGTAATACCGCTGCCGGCAGAGTGATAGAAGGGCTCCGTAGAGAACAGCTCTTCTCCCTTCAGATTATAATAGCTGCAGTGTTTTATGTGGTTCCGGTGCTGATTCCATTCTACCATCAAAACATTGTTGTCAGATAAATAAGTCTGAAAAACTTCTGCTTCGTTTTCTTCCAAAGTGAACATGGTCTCCCCCTTAGAATTCACTACCAGAAGTCCGTCGGGAGAGGAGGTAGAGAAGACCACATATCCGTTTTTGTTGATGTTTTTTAAGTCGTTCCCGGCAGTAGAGATGCCAAAGTCAGACGTATCATGGGCTTCCAGGGCAATACGATTGCCTGCATAATCGTACATGGAGCCCCGCCGGATCCTTACACCGCCGTTTCCCCAGTACCCGTTAAAAACACCGGTATTTTTATTTACATAATATTCTTTCATGGCAGAATCACCTACTGCCTGAGAAAGAGCAAGTATAGCAACGGCGGAGGCCACCAGATAGCCCATTTTTCGAAACAGCTTATGGCGGTCCTTTTTTGGTGATTCGCTTGAGCTTCTATTGGCGGAAGCATCATATTCCTCCGGTATCTGGGTAAATTCAGAGGCAGAGGGCAATTCCTGTGCAGGGGAATATACAGTCTCTTTCCCCAGGTCATATTCCTTTCCGGCAGATATCGTTTCCTGTGGCACGGAAAACTCATCCACGGGGTTAAAACCAGTCGTTTTCATTGTTTCACACCTTATTTTGTACGTACCTCAACCTGTGCACAAGGAATCACGATCTGTTCCTTGTCAAAGGCCAGCTTCAGCTCTTTGTTCAGGATCCGTTTGCCTTTGAAAATGTTTTCTTCAGTAACATCCGCAATAAATCTTAAGGTTACACCGGAGTCAGTGAGAGTTTCCACACCGGCACATTCTAAGCGGTCAATGAAAACATCCGGATATCTATTTTTGATATTCTTAAAAATGGAAACCAACTTTTTGTCCAGCTCTTCCAGATTGGTGTCATAAGATACGCTGATATCTGTAACTGCAACAGAACGCTGGTTGGAACGGTTGATGACATTTTTCATATCAGCATTGTTGATGATCTTTATATTTCCGCCGGAGTCTGTCACGCTGATGGTTCGGATGCCGACTTCCTGTACAACGCCCCGGAAACCGTCTACTTCAATAATGTCACCTACGTTGTACTGATTTTCAAACAGAATGAATACACCGGTCACCATGTCAGCTACCAGGCTCTCCGCACCGAAGCCCAGGATCAAAGCGACAATTCCTACGCTGGCGAAGATGGTGCTCACATTTACACCGATAATGGAAAGACACCAGCAAAAACCGATGAGAACAGAGCCGTATTTTACTAAACTGGAAATGACTGTTGCCAAAGTGCTGATCCGGCCCTTTTTATTCTGGAACAATTTCAGTACCAGCAGGATCAGGTTGGATACGCAGACCACCAGTACAATGGCCAGCAGAAGCTTGAAAAGCGTGTCTTTCCCGATGGAGACCATGTCCAGCACGCCTTCCATACCGTCAAATACGCCAAGCTGTCCGGACAAAAAGCCCAGAGCGATCAGCAGAATCAAGGTCACCCCAAATCCAATAGCGCGTTTCTTGAAATCATTTTTAACCTTTGTATTCACTTCTTTTTCCTCCTGTCGCAAAGTTGCACTTGCACACTTGTATACCATAAAGAATAGCACAAGAACCATGGTTTTACAATAAGTTCTACCTGTTTGTCCTGGAGATTTTTCTTGTCAGCAGGCCCTGGCTGGGGTATACTGAACATGATAAATCTCACATAGGAGGTGCTGCCATGAAAGAACTGCAGAATATTCAGGAGCTGGAAGCAATCTGGAAACAATATTCCTTGCAGGATTACTTTTCTTTTTCCATCCGGCCCTATACCCGGGTGCTGGAGTTCAAATCCGAAGAACTGATTCTGGAGAAAAACAGAAAGCCGGATGTATTGATGTTTCTGTTTGAGGGTAGAGCAAAGGTGTGTCTGACGGATGATGAAGGGCGGATCCCTCTGATTGATTTTGTGGAGAGCCCGGCCTTCCTGGGAGAAATGGAGCTGATCGGCGCGCAGGAGCTGACCCAGAGTGTGGGGGCCATTACCAGATGCAGATGTTTCTGTATTGATTTAAAAGAATGCCGGGATCAGCTGTTAAATGATACGCGGTTTTTGAGGAGGCTTTGCCTGTTTCTGGGCCAGAAGGTACGCAGCAATATGAAGGGCTACGTGCGCAACCAGGTGTATCCCCTGGAGAACCGTCTGGCCACATTCATCCTGCTGACCATGCACCACAGCATGTACACAGAGAAACATACAGAAGCGGCGGAGTATCTGGGAGTCACCTACCGCCATCTGCTCTATGTGCTGGCAAAGTTTCGCCATGAGGGGATCCTGGAAAAGACCCCCCAGGGCTATAAAATACGGGACCTGGAAGCGCTGAAAGCCCTTGAAATCAAATAAGACCCGGAAAATACGGTAAATTTTCACAGAAATAACATAAATAGCTGTTATACTAAGCGTAAATAACAAGGAAATGGATACTTCCATAAATAAGTAAGGCAGGAGGGATTCTGCGTGGATAAATTAAAGATTTTAGTAGTAGATGATGAAAGCCGTATGCGCAAGCTGGTAAAGGACTTTCTGGTAAAGCAAAATTACCATGTGCTGGAAGCCGGCGACGGCATGGAGGCTCTGGACATTTTCTTTGAGCAGCAGGACATCGCCCTGGTGATCCTGGACATCATGATGCCCAAAATGGATGGCTGGCAGACTTGCCGGGAGATACGAAGATACTCTAAGGTACCCGTTGTCATGCTGACTGCCAAGAGCGACGAAAAGGACGAGCTGCAGGGCTTTGAGCTGGGTGTGGACGAATACATTTCCAAGCCCTTCAGCCCTAAGATCCTGGTGGCCCGTGTGGAAGCCATTCTGCGCCGCACCAACCTGATCACAGCCGAGGACGTCATCCGTATCGGCGGCATCGAGATCAACAAGGCCGCCCACCAGGTGACCATCGACGGCAAAAGCGTAGATCTGAGCTTCAAAGAGTTCGAGCTGCTGACCTACTTTGCCGAGAACCGGGGCATCGCCCTGTCCCGTGAGAAAATCCTCAACAACGTATGGAATTACGACTACTTTGGCGACGCCCGCACCATCGATACTCATGTAAAGAAGCTGCGCAGCAAGCTGGGTGAGAAGGGCAATATGATAAAGACCATTTGGGGTATGGGGTATAAACTGGAGGAATGAGTGATCGATACGGGAAATTCGCACACGCCTCAATTTAAGAGAATACTACCAATATTTTATAATTTGTGAAGCAGAATTGATGCAAGTTATGAGATCGCCGCAAAAGGTAAACAGATAAAATAAAATTTTAGAAATGAATCGGGAGGAACCACCATGTACCAGCCAGCAGCAAAGCGCTACGAATCCATGAAATACGATCCCTGCGGCAGCAGCGGCCTTAAACTGCCGGCTGTGTCCCTGGGCTTTTGGCACAATTTTGGAGATAACGCAGACTACGACAATATGAAACAGCTGTGTTTTACGGCTTTTGACCAGGGGATTACCCACTTTGATCTGGCTAACAATTATGGTCCGGAGCCGGGCAGTGCGGAGCGGAATCTGGGCCGGATTCTGGAGGAAGAGCTGTTGGCTTATCGGGATGAGCTGCTGATCAGTACCAAGGCCGGCTATGAGATGTGGGAAGGTCCCTACGGAAACTGGGGAAGCCGCAAGTATCTGCTGGCCAGTCTGGACCAGAGCCTGCAGCGCATGGGTCTGGACTATGTGGATATCTTTTATCATCATCGCATGGATCCGGAGACGCCATTGGAAGAGACCATGGGTGCGCTGGCACAGGCTGTTGCAAGCGGCAAGGCGCTGTATGTGGGACTTTCCAACTATGACGGGCCCGCACTGGAGAAGGCTGCGGCAATCCTGCAGGAACTGCGCTGCCCCTTTATTATCAATCAGAACCGCTACTCCATATTTGACAGAACGATTGAGAAGAATGGCTTGAAGCAGACGGCAGCCAGACTGAAGAAGGGTATTATTGCTTTCAGTCCTCTGGCACAGGGCCTGCTGACAGACCGATATTTGAAAGGGATCCCGGCGGATAGCAGAATCAAAACTGACGGACGTTTCTTGAAAGAGGGAGCTCTGACACAGGAGCGCCTGATGCAGATCCGACAGCTGGATGAGCTGGCCCGGAAACGCGGCCAGACTCTGGCAGAAATGGCTTTAAGCTGGGTTCTGCGTGACGGCATCGTGACCAGTGTGCTGATTGGAGCGTCCAGGCCGTCCCAGATTCTGGATAATGTGAAGGCATTAAAGAACACGAGCTTCACAGAAGAAGAGTTGAATTTGATAGACTGTATTTTTATAGGGGCTTCTGTGTAAGAGCGAAATAATTTGCTTACACAATGGGTGT
Source organism: Lachnospiraceae bacterium (assembly GCA_017464645.1). Next base: position 41,329 of record JAFTZF010000020.1, read on the forward strand.
AAAAGCGTCATGAACAGAGGAGGTCTTGTAGATGAAAAAATACATAACCATTATTTTAGGGATGCTTAGTGTTTTAGCCCTGACTGGCTGCGCCAAAAGCATGAATGATGTGATTGGCAAGGAGCCGGACTTTGTGGGAATTGTTGAGACGGTGGAAGAGGAGTATATTATCGTCAATGTGCATGAGGATGCTCTGGTGGATGGCCAATATGACCGTGTGATTGTTCCGCTGGATGTGGAGCTCAAAGACAGTATGACTCATTTTTCCGTGGGCGATGAAGTGGTGGTATATTACGACGGTAATCATACGGGGACGGCTATCATAGAGTTGGAAAAAGTGTATGCCATCACATTGCGGACACCCGCAGACAGTAGAACAGGTTAATGGAGAGAATTTTGAAAGCGAACATTTTTCTTGTGCTAAAATAAGTACTTAGAAGAGATATTGCGAAAGCATTGATAGAGCAGAATAGATTTGAGGTAGCATTATGAAACATTCGCTGAAAAGGCAGTTGCCTGGGATTTTTATCGGAATCATGGCCGGAACCCTGTTGTGCTGCTGGCTGGTGAACACATTTTTTCTGGAAAAATATTATTTAAAAGAGAAAGAGGAAACTCTGCTGGGAGCCTATGTGGTATTGAATCAGGGAGTTGAACAGGGGCTCATGGAAGACGAGGATTTCATAAGCCGGCTGGAACTGATCTGTACCACAGACAATATTTCCGTGTTTGTCATGGACACCAGCGGAAAGCCGGTTTTGTGGACCAACCGTCATTATCAGGCTCTTCAGAACCAGCTGTATGGTTATATTTTGGGGGTAAAGACACAAGGGATATCCGAGGTCCTGGAGGAGGCCGAAGATTACCGACTGCAGGAGACCCATGACCAGGTAATGGGAGCAGACTACATTGAGATGGTGGGAAACCTGGATTCCGGAAATCCCTTTATCATAAGGACGGCCCTGGAGAGTATTCGTGACAGCGCGGCCATTTCCAGTCAGTTTTTTGCATATATCGGAATCGCGGCCATCTGCATCAGTTCCCTTTTGATCTGGTATCTGGCAAGGCGGATTTCCAGGCCTGTACTGGAGCTGACGGATATTTCCCGGCGCATGACAGAACTGGATTTTAACGCCAAGTTCTCTGCCCGGACGGACAACGAAATCGCTCTGCTGGGGCAGCATATGAATCAGATGTCAGAGAAGCTGGAGCAGACCATTTCGGAACTGAAGACAGCCAACAATGAGCTGAAAAAGGACATTGAGCGGAAGACTCAGATCGATGAGATGCGAAAGGAGTTTCTTTCCAATGTGTCTCATGAGCTGAAGACGCCTATTGCATTGATCCAGGGCTACGCAGAGGGACTGAAGGAATGCATCAATGAGGACGAGGAGAGCCGGGATTTTTACTGTGAAGTTATCATGGATGAGGCAGATAAGATGAATACCATGGTAAAGAAGCTGCTGACCTTAAATCAGATCGAGTTTGGAAACAGCCCGGTGACCATGGAGCATTTCGATATGACAGCTCTTATTCGCAATGTGCTGGCGTCCACAGCTATTCTCATGGAGCAGAATGATATCAAGGTTATCTTTGGGGCTCAGGAGCCGGTCTATGTTTGGTCGGACGAGTTCCAGATCGAAGAGGTGCTGACCAATTATATCAGCAATGCCATTCATCATTGCCAGGGAGACCGGGTCATTGAAGTGAAGATGGAACAGAAGGAGCAGGTGGTTCGCGTCAGTGTATTCAACACGGGCCAGCCCATTCCGGAAGAAGAGATGGATAAGATCTGGATCAAATTTTACAAGGTGGACAAGGCCCGCACCCGGGAATACGGCGGCAGCGGTATCGGTCTTTCCATTGTCAAAGCCATTATGGATTCCATCAACCGCCAGTGCGGTGTGCAGAATTACAGTAATGGCGTGGAATTCTGGTTTGAAGTAGACAGCCAGGCGTAATGCCCGGCTGTCTTTTTTTCTGCAGGCGGAGAATCCCGCAAGTGAGATTCTGTTTTAAGATTACTGCACAGCTTTGGTTGCAAAATCCGTATTTACCAGGTCCTCGTAGGGAACTCGCTGGTCCAGCTCACCGGCTTCATCCAGAATATCCTGCAGCAGAGTGAAGCTGTCTTCTTCGAAGATCAGATCCTCTTTCCAGGTGTCCTGCTCATAGTAGCGGGTAATGATGGTGGTGATGGTATCCAGGTCGGTTTCCTTAAACTGAGGAGCAATGACCTTGGCGATTTCCTCCGGGGAATGGTTCTGGACATAGTCCATACCCTTTTGCAGAGCATTGGTGAAGCCCTGGATCAGATTGGGATGCTCGGTGAGGAAGCTCTGTTTGGCACTGTAGGCGGTATAAGGCACGTAGCCGGAGTCTACACCCAGGGATGCGACTACGTACCCAACACCTTCTTTCTCCAGCGTAGAAGCACCCGGTTCGAATTCCACGGTAAAATCTCCCTGGCCTCCGGAGAATGCTGCAGCAGTGGAACCGAAATCAATGCTCTGATCTATATTCAAATCGGCCGCCGGATCAATATTGTTCTTTTTCAGAACGTATTCAAATACCATCTGGGGCATGCCGCCCTTTCTTCCGCCCAGTACATTTTTGCCCTCCAGATCCTGCCAGGAGAAGTCTTCCATGGGCTCCCGGGCTACCAGAAAGTTGCCGGCCCGCTGGGTCAGCTGGGCAAAGTTTACAATGTAGTCGTCAGGATTCTGGCTGTACACATAGATGGATGATTCAGAGCCCATAAAACCGATGTCGGCTTCGCCGGAGAGCACAGCTGTCATGACCTTGTCGGCGCCAAAACCGGTTACCAGCTCCAGGTCAATGCCTTCCTCTGCAAAATAGCCTTCTTCAATGGCTACATATTGAGGAGCATAGAAAATAGAATGGGCTACTTCGTTTAAAGTCACTTTGGTAAGGCCTGCAGTGGACGTCTCATGGCTATTACAGCCCCACAGACAGCCTGCAGCCAGCAGAGCGCACAGGCCAAGAGAAAGCAATTTCTTTTTCATAATGGGTATCCTCCTTTTCCTAATGCTATATGATATGGGAGGATTGAAAAAAGGTGACGGCAGTGCAACGCCCTTGCACTTGCGGATTTTGCGTGGTAAACTGTACAGGAAGCAAAGAAACTGCAAAAGAGAAAGAAAGGCTTCAAAAAAGGAGAGAAGAACATGAGGGATGTTTTAGATATCCATACCCATACAGTGGCCAGCGGCCACGCATACAGTACCATTCGGGAGAATGCCCATATGGCGGCAAAGAAGGGATTAAAGCTGCTGGGGATCACAGAGCATGCGCCCCATATGGTGGGGACCTGCCACGACTTTTATTTCCAGAATCTGAAGGTGGTGGACCGCAGCGCCTATGATGTGCCGGTTTTGCTGGGAGCAGAGCTGAATATTCTGGATACTCAGGGGCATGTGGATCTGCGGCCGTCGGTGCTGAAAACCCTGGATGTTGTCATTGCCAGCCTTCATACTCCCTGTATCAAGCCCGGTACCCGGGAGGAAAACACCCAGGCAATTCTCATGGCCATGCAAAATCCCTATGTCAATATTATCGGACACCCCGATGATCCGCGCTATCCGCTGGATTATCCGGCAGTGGTGCAGGCAGCCAGGGAGTACGGTGTGCTTCTGGAATTAAACAACAGCTCCCTGCGGCCGGATGGAAGCCGCAAAAACGCCGGAGATCTGGTGAAAGAATTGATGAAGCAGTGTATGCGCTATCAGGCGCCTGTTATCATAAGCAGTGATGCCCATGTGGATACTGATGTGGGAAATCATAAACTGATACTGGAGCTGCTGGAGGAAGTGGATTTCCCCGAGGAACTGGTCATCAATGCAGATCCGGAGCGGCTGAAGCCCTATATAAATCTCTATAAAGACAGATAAAGGTCTGGACTTTTAGAATTTACTGTGGTAAAGTAGTAGTGATGTAAGACTTGAATACTGGGGTAAATAAAAGGAGATTGGTATGAATAAGAAAATCAGAACAGAAGCTGTGGATTTTTTATTTGAGGCGATACTGAGTCTGAAGAATAAAGAAGAATGCTATTTGTTTTTTGAAGATGTATGTACCATCAACGAGCTGTTATCTTTGTCACAGCGGTTTGAAGTAGCCAAGATGCTGCGGGAGCAGAAGACCTATCTTGAGATTGCAGAGAAGACAGGAGCGTCCACCGCCACCATCAGCAGAGTAAACCGTTCCCTGAACTACGGAAATGATGGATACGACATGGCTTTTGAGCGGATTTTAAAGGAGTCTTCTCAGGAAGAAGCCTGATTTCGTGTGACACAGAAAAGGACAAAAGATAAGGACAAAAGATAAGGAAGCCTTATTCGGCTTCCTTTTTTTTGTCCTTCTTTTTAGTGTTAGGGTCGGGCAGCAAATCCACCAGCTTTTCGATAACCTGCTTTTTCATATACACATCGAAACTCAACAGGCAGATAAAAGAGAAGAGCTGAAGGAACTCCCGGTCCTCCTCGGGAGCATCCTCAAAGGTGCTGCCGGCAGTTTCATAGGTGGCGATCAGGTCCTGCTTTAAAACTTCTGCCTGCTCCCGCTCCAGACTGAAGACTTCCGTATAGATACGGGACAGGTCCATGGCGTTGTCACCTTGGAAATACTTCTCTGTGAGAGGCGTCAGCAGTGTCTGGATGTCGTTGATGGATAAAATACTCTTAAAGTAATAAATAAAAATCAGCACCAGAATGTGCTCCTTGGAGTATTTCTTTTTCTCCGGTGACGGGAGCAGATGATTCTTGGCATAGTTATTGATCATGGTCTTGGTAAGGATCTTATCCTCAGGGTAGCGCTTGGTATGCTCCAGCTGCTCGCCCACAAAGGTAGTTACCTGATCCATATATAAATCAATTCCGGGAATCTGGTCCGGCTTAATATAGTCAATACGATCCAGACTTTCCAGAATACTTTTCAACAGGTTATCAGAATCAATAGTCACGATTGTCATCCCCCTTGTATATGGCCTTCAATCATAAAAACATTTGATTCTATTATATAGTATTTAAAACCAGATGACAAGTAAAAAAGTGTTTAAGGTTTCTCAGGGATTTTTAAAGATTTGTTTCGGAATTGGTTGGACTCCACCGGATTATCTGGTATAATAGGGGCACAGTGCAAAAAGAAAGGGGAGAGTCCCATGAGCATATACGATACTTTAAATAAAGAGCAGCAGGAGGCAGTGTATCATACAGAAGGTCCGCTGCTGATCCTTGCGGGAGCCGGCAGTGGTAAGACACGCGTTCTGACCCATCGGGTGGCTTATTTGATCGGGGAGAAGGGCATTATGCCCTGGAATATTCTGGCTATTACCTTTACCAATAAGGCGGCAGGAGAGATGCGGGAGCGGGTGCAGAAGCTGGTGGGCTTTGGCGCCGACAGTATCTGGGTGTCCACATTCCACTCCACCTGTGTGCGGATCCTGCGCCGTTACATAGACCGCCTGGGCTTTGATACCAGCTTTTCCATCTATGATACGGATGACCAGAAGTCTGTGATGAAAGAGGTCTGTAAGCGGCTGGAAATCGATACGAAGATTTACAAAGAGCGCTCTTTGATGACCTCCATTTCCAGGGCCAAGGACGAACTGATCTCTCCGGAAGAGTACGCCTTAAATGCAGGAGCAGACTTTGCAAAGAAGCGCATTGCCCAGGTGTATGCAGAGTACCAGAAGCAGCTGCGAAGGAACAATGCCCTGGATTTTGATGATCTGATCATGAAGACGGTGGAGCTGTTTCGCAATTGCCCGGATGTGCTGGAAGCTTATCAGGAGCGGTTCCGTTACATCATGGTGGATGAGTATCAGGATACCAATACAGCCCAGTTTCAGTTGATCCGTCTGCTGTCTAAGAAGTATCAGAACCTGTGCGTGGTGGGTGATGATGACCAGTCCATCTATCGGTTCCGGGGCGCCAACATCCAGAATATTTTGAGTTTTGAGCGGGTATTCCCCCAGACAAAGGTCATTAAGCTGGAGCAGAATTACCGTTCCACCAAGAATATCTTAAATGCAGCCAATGAGGTCATTCATCATAACTGGGGCAGGAAGGATAAGACCCTGTGGACGGAAAATGAAGAGGGAGAAAAGCTTGCCTTCCACCAGTTCCAGAATGGCTATGAAGAGGCGGAGTATGTCATTGACGACATCCGAAGAAGAGTGCGGGATGGCTGGGCTGAGTATAACGACCATGCGATCCTGTATCGGACCAATGCCCAGTCCCGGCTTTTTGAAGAGAAACTGATTTATGCAAACATTCCTTATAAATTGATTGGCGGCGTGAACTTCTATTCCCGCAAGGAAATCAAAGATATGCTGGCCTATTTGAAGACTATTGACAACGGCAGAGATGATGTGGCAGTGAGCCGCATTGTCAATGTACCCAAGCGGGGCATTGGTGCCACCAGCCTGAACCGGGCGGCGGATTATGCGGCGGCCTATGGCATCAGCCTCTATGATGCCCTGATGCAGGCGGGACAGATTCCCGGCATGGGCCGCGGCGCGGCAAAGATTTTACCTTTTACCGTGCTCATCGAGAGATTCCGCGCCCTGGCGGAGCATAGTTCCCTGTCCCAGCTTATGGAGATCGTCATCGAAGAAACCGGATATGTAAAAGAGCTGGAGCTGGAGGATACAGAGGAATCCAGAGCACGCATTGAAAATATCGATGAACTCATCAGTAAGATCGTAGCCTATGAAGAATCTGCCGAGATACCCACTCTGAGCGGTTTTTTGGAGGAAGTGGCCCTGGTGGCAGATATCGATGGGCTGGATGACAGCAATAATTATGTGGTACTTATGACCCTTCACAGCGCTAAGGGCCTGGAGTTCCCCAATGTGTATCTGACGGGTATGGAGGAAGGAATCTTCCCCAGCTATATATCCATCAATGCAGACAATCCTACAGAGGAGTTGGAGGAAGAACGGCGCCTGTGCTATGTGGGTATTACCCGGGCCAAGAAGTTTTTGAGCCTGTCAGCTGCCCGCCAGCGCATGATCCGGGGCGAGGTGCAGTACAACAATATTTCCCGGTTTGTGGGAGAGATCCCGCAGGAATATCTGGGTCAGCAGGTAAAGAAGGACAGAGTACAGGAGCTGCCCAAGTCAGCATCCACGACAGCTTATGTCCAGGCAAAGCAGGCCTTTGCGGCCAAATCTTTTGAGCCCAAGCAGTTTGCTGTAAAGAAGGCGGGAGCCCTGGAGTACGCAGAAGGAGATCGGGTGAGCCACATCAAATTCGGAGAAGGAACCGTGTCGCTTATTGTAGAAGGCGGTCGCGACTACGAGGTTACCGTGGATTTTGATCGGGCCGGTGTGAAAAAAATGTTTGCGTCTTTTGCAAAATTACAGAAATTATAAAGCTGTGAAAATACTTTTTTCGTTTGTCGAAAAAAGTATTTTTTTGTAGAAAAATGTTTAGAAATATGCAACAAAATGTTTAACTGTATTGCAAAAACTGGAAAAATATTGTACATTAACACTGTAATACTGTAAATTGCATAATGCGAAAGGAGAAACAAAGCAATGAAACATTTCAAGAAGTTTGTTCTTCCGGTTATTGCAATTGCTTTCCTGGCGTTGATCTTGGCAGTCCAAGTCATCCGGGGAAATGGTTATCTTTGTAAAAGATAATACAGGGGCAGGTACAGGCGATGGTACCAGCGCAGCAAATGCACTGACACCGGAAAACAGAGTCACCGTGGCTGTTGGCACAAACAACCAGCAGATCACCGCACTTTATC
>JAFTZF010000021.1 GCA_017464645.1 Lachnospiraceae bacterium
CTGCCAAAGGCTACACAGCCAATAAAGTCTGCGGTCTGTTCGCCGCTGTCTCTTCTGGCAAATCTACGGTCTACGGCCAGTGTAAATCTGGCTACTGCAGTGGCATTTTCTCCCTGGGAGTAATGGACTTCCGGATCTCTTGTCAGGCGTCCCATCAAAATTACTTTGTTCATACTAACAATCTCCTACTTTCTATTATGCATCTTTGCGAATGCACAAATAACGGATAACATTGTCCATGATGCGAATACGCTTTTCTACTTCAGCCGGACAAGTAGCTTCTGCCTCAAACTGAATGAAATAGTAGAAGCCTTCTTTCATGTGCTGGATCTCGTAAGCAAGTCTATTCTTGCCCCAATCTTCCACTTCTGTCACATTACCGCCGAAACGCTCAACTAATGCTTTTGCCTTCTCGATGGTAGCAACTCTTACGTCATCTTCTACCTTTGCACTCACAACTACTGCTAATTCATATTTGTTCATGCGTCTTTACCTCCTTTTGGTCTCTGGCTTCCTTTCTGCGAAGGAAACAAGGAATTTGTTACAATGGTTTCTATACCACGGATTACTAATATACCACATTTTTCAAGCCTTTTCAAGTGTTTTTTCGTATTCCTCTGGTATTTTTTTCTACTAATTTGCGGGCGATCATGATCTGATGTCCACAGCCCATGCATTTGAGCCGGAAGTCAGCTCCCACACGCAGGATTTCCCACTCCTGGCTGCCGCAGGGATGCTGCTTTTTCAATTTTACAATATCTCCTACCTGATATTCCATTTTCTCTGATACTCCTCCGATCGCTCATATCTGAGAAAAAATCTCTCCGATACTGCCCTGAATCAATAAATCTGCCTGGGAATCTCTCGGTGTAGCCACCTTATTGATCACCACCAGAGCCTTCCCCTGAAAATAATCAATGAGGCCTGCTGCAGGATAGACCGCCAGAGACGTGCCTCCGATCACCAGCAGGTCCGCCTCGGAAATAGCCCGGATGGCTCCCCGAACCGTCCGATCATCCAATCCCTCTTCATACAGCACTACATCCGGCTTAATGACTCCGCCGCAGCTGCAGCGGGGCACCCCGTCCGCTTCTTTTATGTACCGGGCGTCATAGAAGGCACCGCACTTGGTGCAATAGTTGCGCAGCACACTTCCGTGAAGCTCATAAACCCGTTTGCTGCCAGCCGCCTGATGCAGTCCGTCAATGTTCTGGGTCACTACTCCCGTCAGCTTGCCCTGCTGCTCCAGCTGAGCCAGCTTCTGATGAGCCGCATTGGGCCGGGCATCCAGCATCAGCATCTTGGCTTTATAAAACCGATAAAACTCCTCGGTATTTCTCATATAAAAGGTATGGCTTAAAATAGTCTCCGGCGGATACTTCCACTCCTGATGATACAAGCCGTCCGTACTGCGAAAATCCGGGATACCGCTTTCCGTGGAAACGCCTGCGCCGCCAAAGAATACCATGCGTTCGCTTTGCTCCACCAATTCCTTCAGCCGTTTGATCTCTTCCATACCGCGCCATCCTTTCCGGGAATCCGGTTCCCTTGGGAACTACCGCCTTATCTGATCAATATCCTACTCTACCCGCTTCGCATGCACCAGGTAACGCAGTTGTCCGCTCCTGGTACAGGTGGAAAGGGTCAGGATCTGATCCTCCTGGCTTACCTCCACGCCTGTGTCATAGGCAGCACGGCCTTTGATCTTAGCCAGATAGTCTGCATAGACATCATCCGGCGCAAAACCGATGGTGTAGCTGTCACTGTCTGCCGTGGTCTCATAGCAGGAGAAGATCTGATATTTCAGCCGGCCCTCTTCCACATCCACATAGATATAAGGATGGGCCACCAAATAGGTAGGCGACTTATAATAGGACAGGGTTCCAAACATGGAACCATTCTTCATATTGTGTCCATAAATCAATGTATGATAATCGGAAAAATCCTCTGCATTGAGCACTTCCATGAAAAGACTTCCCGCACTGTTCACCTTATGGCTGAAGGTATGGTTCAGATAGTAGACGTTGTCATCCCCCTGCATGACCGGATAACTGATCTTGGTACCGGGAATTTCAATCCACGCAATGATTTCCTCATTGATTTCCTTCAGCTCAGCAAAGCTGATTCTCTGGAGAGCTTCCTCCTGCTCCACATCCCCAGTTTCTCCTGTATCGCCTTCGTCCCCTGATTCCTCCCAGTATTCCTCATCCTCAGGAATCTCTGAAAGGACAAACTGCTGCAGATCATCATATTCATCCGTACCCGCTTTATATTCCAGGAAAATGGACAGCAACTGATAAACGGAAAAGCCCATTACGCAAAGACAGATGATCATAAGTATGATCCAGATTTTCCCGCCGCCGGATTTTTTCTTTTTTCTGGCAAGAACTTTACCGCTTCTCTCTGTTGCGGATGATCCTTCATACACTTCGGATATATCTATACCAGCTGATGTATCAGATGCATCAGCAGAATTTACTTCATCCAGCATGCCTTCCAGGGCGCTCGTCATCCCATCCAGCATCTCATCTGTCACTTGGTCTTTGGTCTGTTTCTCCATAATCGTATCACCTCGAGTTTATTCTACCAAAAACCAGTACAAAAAGCCAGTAATTTATTTCTCGCGAACCTCCTCTAACTTCAGTGTTTTTACACCAAACAAAAAGTACACCATATGGAATGCCCACACGCAGGCAAGAATGGCTCTTCCCACCGGAACCCGCCTCATCATAATGAATCCCACAGACATCAGCACCGTAACGGTGATCATAATACGTATCTTGGTCTTCCAGGTCATTCCCTGACCCTTCACATAGCTTTCCAGGTTATTCTTGTAAAGCCTGGTATTGATAAACCAGTGATGCAGCCGCTGGGAGCTTCTGGCAAAGCAGAATGCCGCCAGGAGCAGAAACGGAAATGCCGGAAGCAGCGGTACTACAGCGCCTACTGCGCCCAATCCTACACCGATACAGCCTAAAACAATATAAACAATTCTCTTAATCTCCATCTTTCTTCTCCAATCGTTTCTTCTCTCTCTTGGTCTCAATCACATGGCGGACCGCCGTTATGGGATGGAAAAATATCATCCTGGGGCCTGAAAACCGCATGACCTCACGAATCTTCTCCCCCATGACCGGCCGATAGCAGTGCACCTTACAGTTAGAGCAAAAGGTCTTCGTCTCCATAAAGGGGCATTTGTCACTGCGCTGCCTGGCATACGCTTCAAGTTCCGCGCACTCTTGGCAAAGGCCATGCTTTCCGCCGTGCTTTTTCCTGCAGTAAAGGGCAATCATCTGGGAAACCAGTTCTTTTTCCCGCTCTCTTTTCGAACCTATATCTTTCCTCATCAGCTCATCCTCCCATGTTCAACGGAATATACCTTATCCGCAATCCGCATGGTGGACTGACGGTGAGATACCAGCACCACCGTCTTATTTTCCCGCTCCTCATTCAGAGACTTGAGGATCACAGCCTCATTGAGGCTGTCCAGGTTGCTTGTGGGCTCATCCAGCAGCATACACGGCGCGTTGTGGAGAAAGGCCCTGGCAAGCCCCAGTCTCTGACGTTCTCCGCCGGAAAGAGTATCTCCCAGCTCTCCCACCGGGGTGTCGTACCCCTTTGGCAGGCTCATGATGAAGTCATGCACGGACGCCTTTTGGCAGGCTGCCTGAATTTCCGCATCTGTAGCATCCAGCTTGGCAATCCGCAGATTGTTCCGGATGCTGTCATGGAACAGATGGGTCTCCTGGGTCACAAAGCTCTCCATTTCCCGGAGATTTGCCGTGTTGATCTCTCCCACCTCTGTTCCTGATATCTTCACACTGCCCTTCTGTACATTCCAGAAGCGCATCAGCAGCTTCAGAAGGGTGGATTTACCGCTTCCGCTTCTGCCCACGATGCCGATGACGGAGCCCTGGGGAATTTGAACGGATACATCTTCCAATATCGTTTCGTTGCCATAGGCAAAGGTCACATGCTCTGTCTGTGCCCCTGTAAAATCAATTTCTTTCCGGCCGCGGATGTCCTCCACCGCAGGAGTTTCATCCAGAATATCCAGCACGCGGTTGCCGGCCGCAAAGGTATTTTGCAAAGTGCTTCCCAGGTTTGCCAGCGCCACGCAGGGTCCGAAGGAACTCATAAGGGCGATGGTTGGGATCAATACACCTGTAAACTCCACCTGCCCCTTTTGATAGAGCAGGGCCGCGGTCAGCAGCATCGCCAGGTCGAATAACAAAATAACCGTATTGGTAATCGCCTGATTTCGTCCGGCGGTGCGTTTCATTCTCTTTTCATCTGCAGAAAGAGCTTCTGTCTGCTGGTTCATTTCTTTCAGGCGCTTTTCGCCCTGACCATATTGCAGGGTCTCAGAAAGGCCTCTCAGGCTGTCCAGAACAAAGCCGGAGAGGTTTCCGGATCTGGTTCGGAATCTCATTCCGTCATCGCCGCTGAGTCTGGAGATCGCCACAGGAATGATAATTCCCACGGTGATATAGGCCGCAAGGGCAATGGCTCCCAGCGTCACATGAAAACTTCCGATAAAAAGGCTCAGCAGAGCGGAAAACAGAAATGCGATGGCAATTGGTGAAATAGTGTGCGCATAAAACACTTCCAAAAGCTCAATATCCGATGTGATAACAGCTATGAGGTCTCCTTTATCTTTCCCCTCCAGCTTTGCCGGGCAAAGTCTGCGAAGAGCCCGGAACACCTTGTCTCTGATAAGCGCCAGCAGCTTAAAGGCAATAAAATGGTTGCAGGCCTGCTCCGCGTACCGAAGAACGCCCCGCACCAGTGCAAACACGCAGACACTCACAAACAATACCGTCAATGAAAACGGCACATCCATTCCCAGTAGATCTGCCACCGCATAGCCGCCGAATATGGTGATAAATGCCGCGCAGAGATGCCCGATAAGACCCATTGTGATGGCCAGCACCATAAATCCGGCCAACGGCTTTACAAGCCCGATGAGCCGCATCATAACCTTAAATCCGCTTCTTCTTTTCATACCGGCTCACCATCCTTTCCATAATTTTCAAGGATTTGCTGGGCATTCCACAATCTTGCATACGCACCGTTCTTTGCCAGCAATTCTTTGTGGGTTCCGCTCTCTGCGATCCGGCCGCTATCCATGACATAGATCTTGTCAGAGCCGGTCACATTGGCAAGCCGGTGAGAAATCAGGATCACTGTCTTCTCCTTTGCCAGCAGGCGGATTTCCCGCATAATATCATTTTCACTCTCCACATCAATGTTAGAAGTGGCCTCATCAAAAATATAGACCGGGCTGTCATGCAAAAGCGCTCTGGCCAGCGCCAGCCGCTGACACTGACCGCCGGAGAGATTGGCGGCTTTCTCCGCAAGAAGAGTATCCAGACCTTTTTCACTTCTCAAAAAGTCTCCAAGCTTTACTCTTTCAAGCACCGCCCACAGCTGCTCGTCTCCCGCACAGGGGCAGCCCATTAAAAGATTATCCCTTACAGTTCCTTTAAACAGATAGCTCTGGTGGCTGATATAGGTCAGATGTTCCATCAGGCTTGCTTCCGACAAATCCGTCAGCTCCTTGCCGCCGATTGTCACAGAGCCGGTATAGCCCTTATTTCTGCCCATGAGAATGGCAGAAATCGTGGATTTGCCGCAGCCACTTTCTCCCACAATAGAGGTAAAGCTGCCCACGGGGAAGGTCATGTCTATGCCATGGAGGATCTCCCTGTCCTCCTCATAGGAAAAACACAGGCCGGAGCACACAATGGTGCAGTCCTCAGGTACAGCTTCCGTCTTCTCCTCTGCCTCCGGAAGATCAAGGAGCCGGAAGATCTTATCACTGGCCGCCATGCCATTCATGGCAATATGGAAGAAAGATCCCAGCATACGCATGGGTATGAAGAAATCTGCAGAAAGCAGAATGATCAGCAGGCATCCTGCGAGAGACACATTTCCGGCTCTGTATTGGGTCGCAGCCAGGATCACGCCCAGAGCTGCTCCGCCATATGCGATCAAGTCCATGATCGTAATGGAGTTTAGCTGCATGGTGAGCACTTTCATAGTAATGTGGCGGAACTTCTCAGCCTCTTCATTCATTTCCTTTTGTTTAAAATCGTCTGCCTGATAAATTTTCAAAGTAGTAAGCCCCTGCAGATTTTCAAGGAAGGTATCACCCAGGGCTGTATACTGCCCCCAGTACTTGGAGAGCAGCTTCTTTGCCCATCTCTGCACTGCCACAATGGCAACAGGAATGAGTGGAACGCAGATCAGCAGAACAACTGCACTGGGGAAGTTGACAAAGCTCAGGACCGCAAACAGTGTCAGCGGAGCCAGCATCGCATAGAAGAACTGGGGCAGATATGCTCCAAAGTAGGTCTCCAGCTGATCCACACCTTCCACTGCCACCTGCACTACTTCCGAGGTTTTTACCTGCTGGTTGTATGCAGTTCCCAGGCAAAGAAGCTTCTTATAAATCAGCTCGCGCAGGGTCTTCTTTACTGCCTTGGATGAAAGATAGCTCATTTTACTTGCGCCCACCGTGCACAAAAAGCGCACCAGCACGGCTGCTGCCCCTATGGCAAGAGTGATCACAATGTCCTTCGCTTCAGCCATGCGCTCAAAGAGCTTTGCCAGCAAGCCGGTGATGCTCGCCATCATGGTGATGTTTGCTCCCAGGGATGCCCACTGCAAAGCCACGTTTCCGGCAATATACTTTTTACTCTCACTGACCGTTCCGATCAGCCTTTTATTGATCATCATCGTTTTTTCTCCGTTTTCCTTCTATTTCCGTTCTCCAGTAGTTAGTTTCCGCTAACCGTCGGATTTAAAGAAGCGGCCTGCCAACAATCCTTGTTAGCCACCGCTAACTATTTTGTTATCGTACCATGTTTGCTCCCGCTTGTCAATTATCCAAAAAAAGGTTTGATTTCCTGTATCTCTTTGATTACAATAGAGGTTATTTATAATATTGTGCTCTTGCGCCTTGAGGTGAATGTATGGATTTTATGATCCCTGTTTTAAATGTTTCTGTGGAAATGCTGCTAATCGTGTGCCCCCTGGTCTTTCTGGCCGGGCTGGGGGCTCCCCGCGGCCCTCTTTTGCCTGGCGGGCCACTACATCGGCTCCGGCCTGGTGGTAAAAAACGGAACCAAGATCGTCCGTCCGATCATTCTGGTGGTGCTGGGAATTTTATTTGTAAAGATAATTTTTTCGTAAAAGAAATGCTTGCATGCAAAGAAGCTGCGGCCGAGAGATTCTGCACGAATCCCTTTGCCACAGCTTCTTTTTTCTTCTATATTTCATACACTTGCTCTGCAATTTCTTCCTCGGAGCACACTGCCAGCTCATAGGGCAGCTCTCCTAAGTCATACAAATGCATCCGGTACCGGTCTGTCTGCTTCTCAGGCCACACAGTAAAGCTGTGAAGAGGAAGCCGCAGTCCCCGCCCCAGGGCCTTCACATAACTCTCCTTCAATACCCACAATTGGAAAAACAGCTTCTCACGCCGGCCCTTAGGAGTCTCTTCCCAGGCCTTCTGTTCCCTGGGCGAAAATTTCCCTACTATCCGCTCTTCGTATTTCATGTGACGGCGCAGTTCCACATCCACGCCCACGGGGCTGTCAGAAAGAGCACAGCACACACAGCCCCTGGTGTGGCTGAGATTAAAATGCAGCTGCGGATAGTCCGGAAAATAAGGCTTCCCGCAAGAATCCCGCTCCATAGGCGGCAGCTGTCCTTCCTGCAAATCCTGCTCCCACAGATGGGGCCAGCGCAGGCCCATGGCGTCCAGCAATAGCTGCCGCCCTTCGAAAGAGCCATTTGCCTCCGGTGAAACGACCCGCATGTAAACGGTCACCATCTCTATTTGTCTCCGAAGAGAATCTTTTCAGCCAGAGCCGCAGCGTCTTCAATGCAGCCGTCGCAGCTGCGAAGGGGCTGGCCGCTCTCCACACCCTTCAATTCCTTACAGACTACAGAGCCGTTTTTCTGCCGGAACTGTGCCACCATTTCTTTGGACAGCTGATAGGTGCCCATCTTGGAATCCGGACTTTCCAGATTTCCCGTACTGTTTTTCAGGCCCGCCAGCAGCATAGCTCCTGACACCGCGCCACAGGTGGCCTGCATACCGCCCATGCCTGCGCCAAAAGCTTCCGCAGCCTGGAACATGGTCTTCTCATCCATTCCCACCAGGTCACAGTATGCACAAGCCACTGCCTGACAGCAGTTGTATCCTTTTTTGTGATTTTCGATTGTTTTTGCAATTCTGGTTTCCATAGTTTTTCTCCTTCTCTGGTTGTAAATAACAGGAAGCCGGAGTTTTTACGATTCCGGCTTTCCGCGTAGCTCATGATTTATTTGTGGTACAGACGCTTGGTCTGATAAGCCGGTTCGCAGGTCAGATGCACACCCAAATGGCGGAATACAGACTCGTCCACCTGGGACAGAATCACGCTGGAATGTACCTGGCAGTCCTTCAGTTTGGATAACTGATCCATGGCAACCCGCGCCGCTTTATCATTCACTGCACAGATGGACAGGGCAATCAACAGCTCGTCCAAATGGAGGCGGGGATTGCGGTTGCCCAGATGCTTCACCTTTAAGTTCTGGACCGGTTCAATTACTTCCGGGGAAATCAGCTTCACAGAATCATCCAGTCCGCCCAAATGCTTTAACGCATTCAGCAGCATGGCTGAGGATGCTCCCAGCAAATCGCTGGTCTTGCCTGTAATAACGGTGCCGTCCGCCAGCTGGATGGCCGCTGCCGGCTTTCCGGTCTGCTCTGCCTTTTCCTTGGCAGCTCCCACAACCGGGCGATCCTTCTCACTGATGCCGGCCTGATTCATCATCAGCTCCAGCTTATAAACAATATCCTGGCTCAGCTCGCCCTTGCGATGGTCGCAGCGGGCCTGATAATACCGGCGGATGATCTCCTGATATGCCGCTTCCCGCACCGCTTCATCATCTATAATGCAGTTGCCCACCATATTCACGCCCATGTCGGTGGGCGAAAAATAGGGGGACTCTCCGAAGATCTGCTGGAAAATAGACTGCAGCACCGGGAATATCTCCACGTCACGATTGTAGTTTACCGTGGTCTCTCCATACTTTTCCAGATGGAAGGGGTCGATCATATTTACATCATTCAAATCTGCAGTAGCAGCCTCATATGCGATATTTACCGGATGCTTCAGGGGCAGATTCCAGATAGGGAAGGTCTCAAACTTGGCATAGCCCGCCTGGACACCCCGTTTGTTCTCATGATACAACTGAGAGAGGCAGGTAGCCATCTTTCCGCTGCCCGGTCCCGGCGCAGTCACGATGACCAGGGAACGGGTAGTTTCAATATAATCATTCTTTCCGTAGCCCTCTTCGCTGACAATGCGGGGCACATCGGAAGGATATCCCGGAATCACATAGTGGCGGTATACCCGCAGACCCAGGGCCTCCAGCTTTTTCTGATAAGCCTCTGCGCTGGGCTGATCCCGGAACTGGGTCAGGACCACGCTGCTCACATACAAGCCGTAGCCATTGAAGGCATCGATCAGACGCAGCACATCTGCATCATAGGTAATGCCGTAATCGCCGCGCTTTTTGTTTTTCTCAATATCTGCCGCATTGATGGCAATTACCACCTCTGCCTGATCCTTTAGCTGGGCCAGCATACGGATCTTACTGTCCGGCTGAAATCCCGGCAGTACCCGCGCCGCATGAAAATCATCAAACAGCTTGCCGCCAAATTCCATATACAGCTTGCCGCCAAACTGGCTGATTCGCTTGCGGATCTGCTCGGACTGCATTTCCAGATATTTTTCATTATCAAATCCCTGTCTCATAGCCGTTCTATACCCCTTTAACTTCTATTGTTT
The DNA here is from genome assembly GCA_017464645.1 of Lachnospiraceae bacterium. Next base: position 9,849 of record JAFTZF010000021.1, read on the forward strand.
TCCCGTTCCAGGAATACCTTGATGCCCTGAACGGTTTCATTGCTCAAAATATGCTCCATCTTGCAGGCATCCTTCTCTGCTATCTCAGCAGACACACCCGCAGTCAATTCCAAAAACTGTGTCAGAATCCGATGGCGCTCATAAATGCTCTCTGCCTTAGCCTTGCCCGCTTCCGTCAGTTCAATGTATCCGTCTCTGTCCATGACAATAAAGCCTTCCTCACGCAAAATCCCCATGGCGCGGCTGATGCTGGGCTTACTGAAATTCATCTCCCTGGCAATATCCACAGAGCGCACGGCTCCTCTTTCTTTCTTCAACATTAATATAGTTTCCAGATAATTTTCGCCGGATTCGTACATGTATGTTTCCTTTCCCTCATTTGCCGCCACCCCGGGCAGCCGGTTACAAATTTGTCCTCAATTTACCTTCTGTAAAAAAATATGGCACAACCTTTTTTGATTGTACCACATTTTTTGAAAAAGCTCCATAAAAATATTGTTTTCTTTATGAGAATCTACAACATCTTTTTTGCCAGCTCTGCCAAGGCCTCTCTTGCCTCCTCATCCGGCTCGTTGTTGGCGATCACACCGGCTCCGCCTACGATCTCAGCCCCTGCTTCCTTCATTCGGCTTTCCCAGCGGCGCATCCACTCTCCATCGCCCCAGTCATAGGAGCCGAACAACCCAATCCGCTTACCTGCCGCGAATTTTTCTACCTCCTGTACGAAAGGCTCCATCTCACCCTCGTCCAGTTCTTCGTCACCCATCGCGGAGCATCCCAGAGCAAAGACTGCCTCCTCTTTCAGATCATCCGGCTGTACACTGCCCACTTCCAGTACCTCTGCGCTTCCGCCTGCTGCCTCGATGCCTTCTCCCAGCATCTCTGCCATCTGCTGTGTGTTTCCCGTGCTGCTCCAATAAATGATTTTCATAATTCTATTCCTCCTTGTTCCTGCCGTTTTTCGGCGCTTATTTTGTCCGGCCCCGCCTTGCCCGGTACATCAGCCTGCGGCCTGCAAAATCATGCCCGGGCGGGACAGACATTCTCTCAGGGTGCATCCCTGACAGACTGCTTCCACCAGCCGCTCCTTAGCCGCATCATAGCGCAGGAACGTGGCCTTGGCCTGCTCCTCATTGGCATATACCTTCCAATAACCCCGGAACAGTTCCTTACCCTCCCGGCCCATCAGATAGCCCTGAATGTCCACCAGCGGATATTCCAGAAACAGTCCGATTTCGTGAGGGAACTCCCCGTTTCCCAGTCGATACTCCTGGTAACGGGCCGCCAGTCGGTCCAAAGCTGCCTCCAGGCCCATTTGCCCATAGCCATGACTTTCCAGGAAATCCCGGTGCTCCGGACGGTTTAAATAGGCTTCCAGCCGCTCATAGTCATACAACAGCACCTGACAGCGCCGCTCGCACTGACACAAAATCCGACTGTGAATTCCTGTTCCCTCCAGGCACTTATGTAGTTCCTGCTCTTTCAGATTTTCCAAGCCTACCAGGTTGGCCGCCTTCTCCCGACAAAGCACCGGGGCACACAGAGCTGCCAGCCGCTGTTCCAATCGTCTCTTCATCTCGGGTACCTCCTTGCTTAGCTCCAGTTTCCCAGAATTTCCTTGAGCGCCACCTGGCTGCTGGTATGGCTGCGCACCACCGGAATATTGCTCCGGCGAGCTTCCTCCATGGCGCAGCGTACCATTTTATGAGAAACCGTGTTGGTAAACAACACAAACAGGTCCGGACATCCGATTTGCTTTTTCAAATCTCCTGTCATCTGGGTAAAGACCTTTGCCTTCCAGTTATATTTTTTACAGATTTCCTTATATTGATTCACCATGCGGTCATGTCCTCCAATGATAACTACGCTCATGTTTGCGCCTCCTTCTTTTATTTTTGTGAATGTAAGTTATTTCCATATTTTAGTTAGCATATGCTAACTCTTGGGGCGGAAACAGGGGAACCGCCTCTGGTTAGGAATGGGTTCCCCTCCCCCCTTATATAAAGTTCGTATGTAGCATTTTATAAATCCTTCACAGGATGATCGGGTTATCTCCTAATTGTCCTTCTCGCAGCCGCAGCCACAACCGCAGTCGCAGCTGGATTCAGCCTGACCGGATTCACTGTGCTTGTGTGAGCAATTGCCTCCAGCCGGACAGCCGATACATTTTGCGCCGCTCTTTTTTGCTTTCACTATGTAAATGATTGCTGCTCCCAGAATGACCAGGAGAATTGCTCCAATGATCGCATTTTCCATATAGATAACTCCTTATTTCTACCGCAATGATTCTCTATATCTTATGCAGTTTTCTTCAAAGCATATTCTGCTTCAAACTTCTTTTCAGACTGTTTGATCAGAACAATTACAACTGCTGCCATAGCCAGCACTGCGATCAGTCCGGGCACAAAGCCTGCGCCGGGAGCACCTGTGGTGATCAGGGTGCCGATCTGGTATACCAGGAATGCAATGGTATAGCCGGTTCCCAGCTGAAGTGCGATGCCGCCCCACAGCCACTTCTTACTCTGCATCTCGGAGTTCATGGCACCAAGCGCTGCGAAGCAAGGCGGTGTGAACAGGTTGAACATCAGATATGCCAAAGCTGCAACCTTGGTCAGCTGCATTGCCAGTGCCACTTCATTTGCACCGCTAACCAGTGCCAGTTCATCTGTATCAATGAAATTGGTCAAGCCATAGCAAACTGCCAGGGTTCCAACTACGTTCTCTTTTGCAATGAAACCGGTAACTGCCGCTGCTGCCAGCTGCCATGCTGCGATTCCTACGATGGGAACCAGCAGTACAGCGATGGGGGATGCGATGGTTGCCAGGATAGAGGTCTGCTCCATTCCTTCTTCTACTACCTGCAGCTGCCAGTTGAAGGTCTGCATGATCTGTACCACTGCGTTACAAACCAGAATGATGGTACCTGCTTTGATAATGTATGCTTTACCACGGGAGCACATGGAAATAAATGCTCTCTTCAGGCTGGGAAGCTTATACTCCGGCAGCTCCATGATAAAGAAGGATTTTCTGTACTTGTGTCCTGTGATCTTATTTACCAGCAGTGCTCCCAGCAGGATCAGCAGGATACCTACGAAGTACATCACAGTACCTACCCAGGAAGCATCTGCAAAGAATGCGCCTGCAAACAGTGCGATAACCGGCAGCTTTGCTCCACAAGGCATGAACGGGGTCAGCATTGCAGTAGCTCTGCGCTCTCTTTCATTACGGATGGTTCGGCAAGCCATAACACCGGGGATCGCACATCCGGTACCGATTACCATAGGAATAACAGACTTTCCGGAAAGACCTACTCTCTTGAAGATGGGATCCAGTACAACGGTTGCACGAGCCATGTATCCACAGTCTTCCAGAAGAGCGATCAGGAAGTACATTACCATTACCAGCGGCAGGAAACCTACAACGGCACCTACACCACCGATGATACCATCAACCAGAAGAGACTGTAAGAAGGGATTTGCACCCTCTACCAGGCCTGCTACCCACTCCTGGAAGGTTTCAATCCAGCCTACCAGCCAGTCTGCGATCCAGGTTCCTACGGTTGACTGTGAAATATAGAACACCAGGAACATTACAACTGCAAAAATCGGAATGCCCAGCCACTTGTTGGTCAGAACTGCATCCAGGCTGTCCTGGCTGTTCTTATCCTTGGTCAGGACCTTACGGGTCTCAACTTCTGCTACAATCTTATTTACAAATTCAAAACGCTTTCTGTCGGCAGCCTCTACCTCAGCCTTGTTGTGCAGATCCACGATCCCCTGGCTGTAGGGAGCCTTCTGTCCTTTTCCGTATAAGGAAGCCGCTACCTTCACAACCTCTGCCAGGCCCTTGTCGCTGGAAGAAGTAGAAACAGTCTCTACAACGGGGCAGCCCAGCTTTGCAGACAGTGCTGCTGCATCGATCTTAGTTTCCTTCTTTTCGTTGATGTCGCTCTTGTTCAGCGCTACTACAACGGGGATATCCAGCTCCAGCAGCTGAGTGGTGAAGAACAGGCTCCGGCTCAGATTGGTAGCATCCACGATGTTGATGATCACATCCGGATTTTCGTTCTTTACATAGCCGCTTGTAATGCTTTCTTCAGAAGTGAAGGGAGACATGGAATACGCTCCCGGCAGGTCAACTGCGATCAGTTCCTCTGCTCCGCTGTAATAAGCCTTCTTAATAGGGCTTTCCTTTTTGTCTACCGTAACACCCGCCCAGTTACCGACACGCTCGTTTCTTCCGGTAAGCGCGTTGTACATAGTGGTCTTTCCACTATTAGGGTTACCTGTCAATGCGATCCTCATTCTTTGAGTTCCTCCTGTTATCATCTTCATCTTATATATAAATTGTTTGCTAAATGATAATCTGTAAATTATAGGTAGCCATCGCTAACTCTCTATCAAAAATATATGTGGCAAAACCCGCCACCTATATTTTTACACCAGAATCGCTTCTGCTAAAAGATTGTCAATATTATATCGGCTATCTTTGATAGAAACCACACATCCACCCTTCAGGCGGGAAACCACAGTAATCGGTTCTCCGCTATAGCAACCTAAGGTGAAAAGGAAAGCATCCATCTCTTCATCATCTGTGTGGATCTCTTTGATAATATACTCTTTTCCTATTTCAGCTTCTGTTAAATTCATGTCATCCTCCAATTTACGGGCGGCAGTTAGTTGCCGCTAACACATTTAAAGTCTATCACTACAGATTTCCCCTGTCAAGCATTACTTTTCACTATTTTTCACAAATTTTCCAGGTTTTTTTGGCAAATCATTCCAAAGGGCCTTCCGCATTGGAGGAAAGCCCTCTTTCTCTTCTTTTATTCTTAAATTTATACCTCCGGGAAGAAATACTCCAGAAACACTTTCACTTGTTCGTAATTTCCGCAATCCGCGATCACATCCATATAAACCGGTGAATATCTTACCCAGGAGCCTTCCATCCACTTTTCACTGAGGCTCAGGTCAATGGCTCCGTCCGTCATATAAGCCTCATAGCGGGAATAGTCCTCTCCCAGAACCGTTTCCAGATCCGCAAACAGGTCCTGAGCTTTGTACGTCTGGTGAACCGCTTCTCTGCAAATCAGGATATCCAGCTTCTCCGCACCTATCATGGTAGATATCTTCTGATATCCCGTAGTTTCTCCGGCCCAGGTCATAATGCCGGTATCGATGGTAACTCTCTCATATTTACTGCCGCTTCCCAGAAGTCCCAGCAGCTCCTTTTCCAACACCTCATATTCATCCGTCTGCTGTGTCATGTCTGTATAGTCAATACTGTTGGCATCCGCTATGCCAATGCAAAGAAGATCTTCCATCCGGGCCTCCTGCACAGCATCTATGGTAATATCGGCGGCTATAATAATAACCAATACAGCAATCAGAAGCGGTTTATAATATGCCCAAATATGTACTATCCTTTCACGCCAGGTCATCCCTTTCAATTTTTCAATTTCCGCCTGAAGCTTCTCCTTTGTGGTCATGTCCGATTCGTATCGTTTTCCCATGTACTCTTTCCTTTCTGTACCTTTGTCCTCTTTCCCTCATATGATCAATATTATGCTTTTGCGGCTCGTTTGTCCAGTCGTTTCCAAAAAGTTAATAATTATAACCAAATGTTTATAAAGAAGAAGTCCCTCTGTTCTCGGAACAAAGGGACTTCTTCTGTGATGGATTGTTTCATTTATTGGCAAATTAGATTATTTCCTGTAAACACTGTAACACATTGACACCCCACAGTAAAATACATATAATAAACCTATAGCAATACCTTATAGGTATGGAGGTCATTATGGAACTGAGACACATTCGTTATTTTATGGCTGTTGCCGAAGAACTGAATTTTACCAGGGCTGCAGAAAAATTATGCATTGCCCAGCCTCCTCTGAGCAGACAGATCCAAAATCTGGAAGAAGAGCTGGACGCCAAGCTCTTTATCCGGCATCCCCGTTCTCTGCAGCTGACAGAGGAAGGCATCCGTTTCAAACAGTACGCAAAACAGATCCTCTCCTTGGTGGATAAGTCTGCCGAAGAAGTGCGGGAAATGGGGAAAGGGCTTCAGGGGACCCTGTATCTGGCCTCTGTAGAAGGCCGCGGGCCCTGGCTGTTTTCCGAGTGGATCGCAGGCTTCCAAGCATTGCATCCGCATGTACAATACACTCTCTGGAACGGCAATTCTGATGACGTGACGGAGCGTATTCGAAATCGGCTGTGCGATCTGGCTATTATTGTGGAACCCCTTAACAAAGAAGGGATTCAATCCCTGCGCGTCTTTCAGGAGCCCTGGATCGCACTGATTCCCAAGGAAAACCCCCTGGCTTCCCAGGAAGGCGATACGGTAGAAATGGTTCAGCTTGCTCCCTATGAGCTGATCGTTCCTTCCCGTTCCTCCCGCCTGATGGAGATCGAAAGCTGGTTTACTTCCAACAACAAAACTCCCCGCTTCCGCTGCCAGGTGGCTCACATGATAAACGCCTATGAACTGACCCGCCAAGGGGTAGGCATTTCCATCTACCCTGCATCAGCCTCTGCCCTGATCCAGGACGATTCCGTCTGTGCAAAGCGCCTGGTGGAGCCTTCGGTCATCGCCTCTTACGCCTTGATCTGGAAAAAAGGTCATCAGCTGTCCCATGTGGCACAGGAATTTCTGGACTATGTACAGGACCGAATCTTATCTTCGGTTTAATATGGTATACATTACAAAAGGAGTCGCTTCCCGGCGACCCCTTTTCTTTTTCTCTTATATATTTACCAACCGGAAAACCATAACCAACGTATTGTAACACAACTGTGCAGCATTTTTTATAGCATGCTCCAATTCCATAGGTCCGTTGGTGATGGAAAACGCCGCCGTTATTCCCAGCTGCTCCAGTTCCTCCGGGCTGACACCGACCGTTCCCGCAATGGCTACCACCGGTACGTGCAGTTTCTTCGCCTGTTTTCCGATTCCCCAGAGCACCTTGCCGTATGCAGACTGAAAATCAATGGCCCCCTCGCCTGTAATGATCAGATCCGCATCCTTTGCCGCTGCCGAAAAATTTGCCAGGTCCAAGACTTCCGTAATACCCGGTTTCAAATCCGCACCAAATACCGCCATCAGTCCATACCCAAGGCCGCCGGCCGCAGCTTCCACAACAGCGGCTACGGTTCCTTCTCCACCATCTGCAATAGGGATCTTTATCACTTCAAGTTCTCCCAGCACTTCTTTTGCAGCCTTTTCTGTCAGCTTCCAGCCAGACTTCAATTCCCCAAACGTATCCTTTCCCATAAACATACCATAATTTTGCAGAAAGCACAATGACGCGCCGCCTCTTGTCAAGGTGCTTTCCCGCTTGCTTTTTATCAAAAGACCCCAACAAAATCATTAAAAAAATCCTATAAACAGTTTCCTTTTGGCAAAAATATGATATGATATGCATAGGTTTTAAATATGACAAAGGAGAATCATTATGCCAGTATACGATTTTAGCAATGTGCCATCCGACAAAAACTTTTCCGAATGTACATATACGATATTTCAGTCCAATGAATCACTCCCTTCTGCCGAGAATCCAATCCTGCTGATTGACAATCGTCAGCAGAAATGGCAGCACCACTCCTGCGGGATTTTTACCAATCCTGTCAAGCGGACCACTTTTGAATTCAAGGAAGATAACGGTACCGTCAGCGCCGACATTTTGCAGATCGATGCCCGCTTTGTCAACCTGCTGCGCTGGCTTGGCGAAAACCACATCAATGTACGGTTATCCGGACAGAACCGCGAGGACGGCTATGCTGTTTATAAAATCAGAGAAATCGCTTTTGGCGGTGACACCAGGCTCTCCGCAGAGGATGGATTTCTTCAGTTCATGATCGAGCGGCTGCTGGCAAGCTCCGCCCCGGAAGAAGGGCCGGAGGACGAGGACCTTGACGAAACCGGCGATGACATGAAACTTACCAGCCTGCAGAGCATCACAGATTTTATGACCTGCGCAGGCCGAACCTTGCCCGACAACATCCGGCTCTGGGCCCGCAGAAACCTGGCCGTAGCCCGTTCTCATGAAGTTACTCCGGAAGAAAGACGCCATGCTCAGCATGCCCTTTCTATCATGATGAATATCCAATGGAAAAACAATTATTTTAAATCCATAGATCCCAAAGAAGCCCGCCGCATTCTGGATGAAGAGTTGTATGGAATGGAACGGGTAAAACAGCGCATCATCGAGACCATCATACAGATCAACCGTACTCACACCTTACCCGCATACGGACTTCTTTTGGCAGGACCGGCCGGCACCGGAAAATCCCAAATCGCTTACGCAGTAGCGCGCATTCTGAAGCTGCCCTGGACAACGCTGGACATGAGCTCCATCAACGACCCGGAGCAGCTGACCGGAAGCTCCCGCATCTATTCCAATGCCAAGCCCGGCATTATTATGGAGGCCTTTTCCATGGCAGGCGAGTCCAACCTGGTCTTCATCATCAACGAATTGGACAAAGCTTCTTCCGGAAAAGGCAACGGCAACCCTGCCGATGTGTTGCTGACCCTCCTTGACAATCTTGGCTTTACGGATAATTACATGGAATGCATGATTCCAACCGCAGGCGTATACCCAATCGCAACCGCCAACAACAAAGACCTGATCAGCGCACCCTTGATGTCCCGTTTTGCAGTCATTGACATTCCGGACTATACACCGGAAGAAAAGAAGATCATCTTCTCCCAATTTGCTCTTCCGAAAGTACTGAAACGCATGAGTCTTCGAGCAGACGAGTGTATCATAACTCCGGAAGCTCTTGATGCAGTCATCAAAAAGTACGAAAACACTACCGGCATCCGAGACCTGGAGCAGGCCGCCGAGCATATTGCGGCCCACGCACTTTATCAGATTGAGGTAAATCATATCTCCAACGTAGTATTCGATGAAAAAATGGTGGAAGAACTGCTGGCATAGGTTTATAAAGAAAAATCCGAGAGGAGAACCAAATATTCTTCTCTCGGATTTCTTATTATTTCATATATTTAAACATTCAAAATATCCTATTCCTTCTCAAAATTTAAATAATAACCACCTATCGAGACAAACAAAGTACCATTAACGCCTGAACTCATATTCGCCGAACCTTTATTTTCGCCAATAACCACATCATATGCTTGACTTGCAAACCTATTTCCATAGGACACTTTATATGTGCCTTCATAGGTTTTATTATTAGTTTTGTCCGTTAATGTAAGCTTTCCGTCTTTAGCAGTACAGATTAATTCAATTCCTTTTGAAAACGCAAATATATTACCGTCATCCTCAGAAATATCGAGACCTTCCTTATGTGCCATAACGTGATGTGGTGCATCTGCTTGTTGTGCCGATAAAAGAACCCAGTTATGTTGCTCAATGGTTGGTTTAACAAGAATTACATAGAAAATTATGCTCAAAATAACCGCTATTAGCCCTAAGGCGCCAAACCTTTTGACTTTCACTACATTTCCCTCCTTACATATGAAATCATATATAACCTTCGTAGCATACCATATATTTGTACGATAGCAAGATGTAATCCATCTGGGAAACAGATACATTTTCTTCTATCTTTTCTCTTTTGTTTTAGCGAAAAAAGCAAAAAGAAAAAGCCACACCAATATGTGACTTTTCTTTCTATCATTCGTGTCCGAAAAAGAACTGGGTGAAAACCAAGAATTTTCCCTAACTTACTTGATTCATTGCATATAACATTAAAATTGCAAAACCAATAATAAATAATTTTAAAATAGACTTTAATACTCGTATGCCGATGC